>JAPKCG010000376.1 GCA_028823055.1 Sphingomonas bacterium | reverse complement strand
ATCTTTGAGGTTGTGCTCGCGCGCGCCGCGGACGGAAATCGTGGTAAGGGCCATAAGGGTAGTTCTATTTCTGTTCCGGAGGAAATGCCATAGGCGAGATAGGCAACGCACCGGTCGCGCGCCAGTGCCCCGGCATTCTTGCCGCGTGGCCGAACAACGGCTTTCCGGCGCTCACCGCAAAGCACTTGTCGAAGGGCACCCGGGCGCGGTACATGTACACTCTATGACAATTCCTCCGCCGGATGGGTCACGCGATCGCCGGATCGAGGATCTTTCCAATCTTTGGATCATCCACCCCGCGGGACGCGCGCTCCTTCCCGGCTTCGTCGCGCGCGGAATTTCCGCGAACGCGGTGTCGGTGGCGGGACTCGTCATCGGCGCGGGATCGGCGCTGGCCTATGCGCACTGGGATGACTGGCGGTTCGCGCTGTTGGGGCTGGTGCTGTCGACCGGCTGGCTGATCGCCGACGGACTCGACGGGATGATCGCGCGCGCGACGGGCACCGCCAGCCCGCTGGGCCGCGCGCTCGACGGCTTGTGCGACCACGGCGTCTTCGCCTTGCTCTACGTCACGCTCGCCTGGAGTGTCGGCACCCCCGGCGGCTGGGCGCTCGCCATCCTCGCGGGCGTCGCACATGCGGTCCAGTCGAACCTCTACGAAGGCGAACGCGCGCGTTACCATCGCCGGTGTCAGGCGAGACCGATCACCCCGCCCTATCCCAGCGCGAATCCGCTCGTCCGCCTTTACGATCATGTCGCGGGCACGCTCGACCGTTATGCCGCGCCCTTCGACGCCGCGATGATGCGCAGCACGGAGCCGGATGCGCTCGCCGCGACCTACGCCGATGCCGCCGCCGCCCCGATGCGGCTGATGCGGCTGCTCACCGCGAATGCGCGCGTCGCCGCGATCTTTCTCGCCTGTCTCATTGGCTCTCCCCGCCTGTTCTGGTGGGTCGAGATCGTGCCGATGACGATCATCCTTCTGACCGGGCTCATCTGGCATCGCGCCGTCGAATCCCGGCTGATCCGCGCATCGGGCATTTCGCCCCGCCACGCGCGCCCTTCAACACCGTCATCAAGTCAAAGGACGTAAGTAAGCAATGTCGAGCATCAACATCGCCGTGGTCGGCGTCGGGAACTGTGCCAGTTCGCTGGTTCAGGGCCTTTCCCATTATCGCGATGGCGCCAATGAAACGATCGGCCTGATGCACTGGGACCTCGGTGGTTACCGCCCCAGCGACATCGCGGTCGTCGCGGCATGGGATGTCGACAAGCGCAAGGTGGGCAAAGATGTCGCCGAGGCGATCTTCGCCAAACCGAATTGCACCGCGATCTTCTGCGAAAACATCAAATCCACCGGGACCAAGGTCCAGATGGGTCGCATTCTCGACGGCGTTGCCGACCATATGACCGATTACAAGGACGACCGCACCTTCATCGTCGCCGACGCCAAGGAGCCGACGAAGGAAGAAGTGATCGAACAATTGCGCGCGACCAAGGCCGACGTGCTGATGAACTACCTCCCCGTTGGATCGCAGGAAGCGAGCGAATTCTACGCCGAATGCGCGCTCGAAGCGGGCGTCGCCTTCGTCAACAACATCCCGGTCTTCATCGCGTCGAACCCCGTCTGGGCACAGCGGTTCATCGATGCGGGCGTGCCGATCATCGGCGACGACATCAAGGCGCAGCTGGGCGCGACAATCGTCCACCGCGTCCTCACCGACCTGTTCGCCAAGCGCGGCGTGAAGCTCGACCGGACGTACCAGCTCAACACCGGCGGCAACACCGACTTCCTGAACATGTCGAACCACCGCCGCCTCGCATCGAAAAAGATTTCGAAGACCGAAGCGGTTCAGTCGGTCGCGGCCGAACGTCTCGACGATGACAATGTCCATATCGGCCCATCGGATTACGTGCCGTGGCAGAACGACAACAAGGTCTGCTTCCTGCGGATGGAAGGCCAGATGTTCGGCGGCGTGCCGATGAACCTCGAACTGCGTCTGTCGGTGGAGGACAGCCCGAACAGCGCCGGCGTCGCGATCGACATGATCCGCTGCGCCAAACTCGCCAAGGATCGCGGCCTCGGTGGTCCGATCGACGCGGCATCGGCCTATTTCTGCAAGCATCCGCGCACGCAGATGACCGACGATATCGCGGCGCAGGCGGTCGAAGACTTCATCGCCGCCGCCTGATCCGCTGCCCGACCTGCCCGACACGATGATCGACACCGCGATCCTGCTCGCCGCTGGCGAGGGCAGCCGGTTGCGCGGTGCCGCCCCGCATAAACCGCTTTGCGAGGTTGCCGGGCGGACGCTGATCGCGCACGCCCTCCACGGCTTGGCGGATGCGGGGGTGACGCGCGCGATCGTCGTGCTGGGCTATGGCGCGGACGCGATCACAGCGCACCTTGCCGCCCACCCCTCACCGATCGCGGTCGAGACGGTGATGAGCGCGGATTATCGCAAGCCCAACGGCGTGTCGGTCCTTGCCGCCGAACCGGCGGTGGCGGGCGGACAGGCGCTGCTCGCGATGTGCGATCACCTCGTCGATCCCGCACTTTATCGTCGTCTCGCGATGGCGGGCGCGGGCGATGGCGCGCTGCTCGGCATCGATCGCCGCGTGACGAGCGACTGGGTCGATCTCGACGATGTCACCTGCGTCAAAAGCGACGGCGACCGGATCGTCGAGATCGGCAAGGGGCTGACCGATTACGACTGTTTCGACACCGGCGTCTTTGCGATCGGCCCCGCGCTGTTCGCCGCGCTGAATACGCTCGACGCCCCGTCGCTGACCGAAGGGATGCGCGTCCTGGCGGGTAAAGGCACAGCGCGGATCATCGATTGCAGCGATATCGACTGGATCGATGTCGACGACGCCCCCGCGCTGGCCAAGGCTGCCGCATGGCGCGCCGAACTGGCTCAGAACAGCAACGTCACCGCATAGAAGCCCGCGCCCGCGAGGCCCGCGGCAGGGATCGTCAGGATCCACGCGACGACGACGTTCTTGGCGACACCCCAGCGCACGGCCGACGCGCGTCGCGCGGTGCCCGCACCGATGATCGCGCCCGTTATCGTATGCGTCGTCGAGACCGGGATACCAAGCGCGGAGGCACCGAACAGCACGATCGATCCGGCCGCCGACGCGCTGAACCCCTGATGCTGCGACAATTTGGTGATCCGGCTGCCCATCGTTTCGATGATCCGCCAGCCGCCCGTCACCGTGCCGAGCGCGATCGCGATGTAACAGCTGATCGCCACCCAGTGCGGCACCATGAACGGCCCGGTAAGATAGCCTGTCGAATAAAGCAGGATGGTGATGATCCCCATCGTCTTTTGCGCATCGTTGAGTCCGTGGCTCAGCGAATAGGTCGCCG
>JAPKCG010000375.1 GCA_028823055.1 Sphingomonas bacterium | reverse complement strand
GCCTTGCCGAGCCGCTCGTCCGCGCGCTTGAAGCAAAGGGCTATACCCAGCCGACGCCGATCCAGGCGCAATCGATCCCGACCCTGCTCGAAGGCCGCGACCTGCTGGGGATCGCGCAGACCGGCACCGGCAAGACCGCCGCCTTCACGCTACCCTCGATCCAGCGGATGGCAGAAGCGCAGAGGCGGGTCCTGCCGACGCATTGCCGGATGCTCGTCCTCGCACCGACGCGCGAACTCGCCAGCCAGATTGCGGACAACGCCCGCGGTTACAGCCAGTTTTCCAAGATGTCGGTCGCAACCGTCTTCGGCGGCACCAGCATCAACAAGAACCGCAACGACCTCAGCCGCGGCGTCGATATCCTCGTCGCGACGCCGGGCCGCCTGATCGATCTCGTCGAACAGGGATATTGCAACCTCAGCATGATCGAAATTCTCGTCCTCGACGAGGCCGATCAGATGATGGACCTTGGCTTCATCCATGCGCTGAAGAAGATCGTCCGCATGGTCCCGCGCAAGCGTCAGACGCTGTTCTTTTCGGCAACGATGCCGACGTCGATCCGCGAGCTTGCCGGTCAGTTTCTCAACGATCCCGCAACGGTTTCGATCAAGCCCGCCGCGACGACCGCAGAGCGCGTCGACCAGTTCGTGACCTTCGTCAACCAGGCAGAAAAACAGGCGTTGCTGACGATCGTGCTCGGCGATCCCGCGATCGACCGCGCCCTCGTCTTTACGCGCACGAAGCATGGCGCCGACCGCGTCGTGAAGCTGCTCGCGGGGAACGGCATCGCGTCGAACGCGATCCACGGCAATAAGAGCCAGCCGCAGCGTGAACGCGCGCTCGCGGCGTTCAAATCGGGCCAGACGCCCGTCCTCGTCGCGACCGACATCGCCGCGCGCGGGATCGATGTTTCGGGCGTCAGTCACGTCATCAATTTCGAACTGCCCAACGTCGCCGAACAATATGTCCACCGTATCGGCCGCACCGCACGCGCGGGGGCGAGCGGCATCGCGGTCGCGTTCTGCGCGGACGATGAAAAGCCATATTTGCGCGATATCGAGCGGCTGACCCGGCAGAAGATCACGGTGACCCCCCTGCCCGAGGACTTCCTCGCGCAGGCGAACCGGATCAAGCAGACGCGCGTCAAGGCGATCGGCGCCGATCCCGCGCCGCGCGAAGATCGTCCGCGCCAGCAGCGTGGGCCTGCACGTCCCCGCGCGACGCACGCGCCGACCGCGACCAACGGTCGTAACTATGCCGGTGCCAGCCGTGGCGGTCGCTCGGGCGGCGGCGGCGGAAATGGCGGCGGCGGGGGCCGCGGTCGCGGCGGCTCCGGTCGCAGCGGCGGTGCATCCGCAACGCGCTGATATTTGAACCTCCGACCCCGGACTCCTGCGCGAGTCCGGGGTCTAGCTACATGCCTGCCCCCCCATCCCCGCGTGCCATCATCGCCGACAGGCCGAGCATGGCGAGCCCGCCCAGCGCAAGCGCCGCGCCGACATAACCCGTCGACGTCCAGCCATAGCCCGCCGCGATCGCCATCCCGCCCAGCCACGGCCCCAGCGCGTTGGCGATGTTGAAGGCCGAATGGTTGAGCGCCGCCGCCAGGCTCTGCGCATCGCCCGCCACATCCATCAGCCGCGTCTGGAGGATGGTCGCGAGCGATCCGCCGATGCCGATCGCAAGCATCGCGACGATTACCGACCAGAAATTGACCGCCGCGATCGGCCATAGCAACAGCGCGATCATCGACCAGACGAGCACCGCCGCCGCCGATGCCATCAGCGCGCGGTCCGCAAATCGCGGCACGATCAGATTGCCCGCGGTCATCCCGACGCCGAACGCCATCAGCGCGAACGGCACCATTACGGGACTTGCGCCGGTGACATGCGTCATCGTGTCGGCGAGATACGTATAGACCGCGAACAACCCCCCGAAACCGATCGCACCGATGCCGAGTGTCATCCAGACCTGTGGCTGCGCCAGCGCGCTTAGTTCACGCAACGCGCTGGCCTGGCGATCAGCACTGTCGCGCGGCGCGAACAGCGCGACGAGCAGGGCGGTCGCCGCCGCCAGCCCCGCCACCACCGCAAAGCACCAGCGCCAGCCGACCGCTTGCCCCAGCCAGTTCGCGGCGGGAACGCCGACGATCGTCGCGACGGTCAGCCCGAGCAGTACGCGCGCCACCGCCTGCGTTCGCTTGTCCCGCGCGACCAGTCGCGCCGCGACCAGTGTCGCGATTCCGAAATAGGCACCATGCGGCAGCCCGCTCAAAAACCGGAAGAACAACATCCAGTGATAGCTCGGCGCGATCCCCGACAGCGCATTGGCGATCGCGAACAATCCCATCAGCATGATCAGCAACGTCCGGCGCGCCATCCTGGCGGTGGCCACCGCGATCAGGGGCGCACCGACGAACACGCCCAGCGCATAGGCGCTGATGACATGACCCGCAGTCGGCGAATCGATCCCAAGATCGCGCGCGAAATCGGGCAACAGGCTCATCGTCGCGAATTCGGTCGTCCCGATCGCGAATCCACCGACCGCCAGCGCCAGATGCGTCAGCCCGACGCGCGGTGTCGTGCCATCCCGAACGGCATGGTCCATGATCTTTTCCCGACTTGTGAGCGTCTGCCCGCAAGCTGGTTACGCTGCACTGCAGCGTCAAGGCTTGCCGATGCGCGCAACGCGGGCAAGGTGAAATCAGCTGCGAATCGTCAGCCATTCCTCGCTCGCCGCGCGCGGCGCATGGAGCGTGTTGGCGGCCTCGTTCTTGTCCTCATAACCGATCGCGACGCCGCAAAAGAGCATCCGCTCGGACGGCGTGCCGAGAAATTTCTCGATCGTATCGGGATAGACTGCCCAGCATTCCTGCGGGCACGTCGCCAGCCCCGCCTCGACGCCAAGCAACATCAGATTCTGCAGATACATCCCACAATCCGCCCATTGCGGCGGTCCCATCCGGCGGTCGATCGTGCAGAAATAGGCGGCAGGCGCGCCGAAGAACTGGAAATTGCGCGCGAACCAGCGTTTGCGCGCCGCCTTGTCCTCACGCGGAATGCCGAGCGCGCCGTATAGCGCCTCCCCGATCCCGAACGTCCGCGCCTTGGCGTAATCGGTCATGTCCTTGGGATAGATGTCGTATCCCGGCGTCTCGGTCTCGCCGCGTTCCAGCTTGCCACGCATGATCGTTTTCAGCTCGGTCATCGCGTCGCCCTGTACGACGTCGATATGCCAGGGCTGGATATTGCCGCCCGTTGCCGCGCGCGCCGCCTTGATCGCGAGCGTTTCGAGCAAGTCCTTGTCGACCGGCTTATCGAGATAGCCACGCACCGACCGGCGCTCCGCAATCGCGTCACTCACTTGCACAGGCGAACCCC
>JAPKCG010000374.1 GCA_028823055.1 Sphingomonas bacterium | reverse complement strand
GCCAGGCAGCGTCGCTATCGGCGAACGCACCGCAATATGCGAAGACGATCGAGGCAAAGGTGCAGGGTGTCCAGGCATTCACCGTCGCCAAGCTTGCCTCCGTCACCAGTCGGCTGGGCAGTGACCTTTCCCCTTCGACCAAGGATGCAAAGGCGGCATCGACCAGTACCACGCCCGTCACCGTCAGCAATGCAGGGGCCAATGTGACGGGGCGGCCGGTGCCCGTCGAGATCGTGGGGTCGGACACATCGCCTCTCACGATCGCGCAAACCGTTTTGTCGCCAATCCTCGGCCCGCTCGAAACGACGATTCTGGTCCTCATCGTCGCGATCTTCGTCCTGATGCAGCAGGAAGATCTGCGCGACCGGTTCATTCGCGTCTTCGGATCGAGTGACCTCCACCGAACGACGCGCGCACTCGACGATGCGGGCCGCCGCCTGTCACGCTATTTTCTGTCGCAGCTGGCGGTGAATACGAGCTTCGGTATCGTCATCTGGCTCGGCTTATGGGTGATCGGCGTGCCGTCCCCCGCAATGTGGGGTGCGATGGCGGGACTATTGCGATTCGTCCCTTATATCGGCGCGTTTCTGGCGGCGGTTGCGCCCGCCGCGCTGGCCGCCGCGGTCGATCCGGGCTGGACGATGACGATCGCGGTCATCGTGCTGTTCGTCGTCGTCGAACCGATCGTCGGCTATATCGTCGAACCGCTGCTCTATGGGCATTCGACCGGATTGTCGCCGGTGTCGGTCATCGTGTCCGCGATCTTCTGGACGTGGCTATGGGGACCGATCGGACTGATCATGTCGACCCCGCTGACCTTGTGCCTCGTCGTCCTCGGTCGCCACGTCAAAAGCCTCGAATTCTTCGACGTCCTGCTCGGCGACCGCCCTGCGCTGACCGCGGTCGAAAGCTTTTACCAGCGCATCCTCGCGGACAATCCAGACGAGGCGATAGCGCAGGCAGAAGTATTGCTCGAAACCCGTTCGCTGACCGATTATTATGACGATGTCGTGCTCGCCGGGCTGAAGCTGGCAGTCGAGGATCGTGCGCGCGGGACGATCGATCAACCGCGCTCGGCCGCGCTGACGCGATCGATGCTTGAGGTGGTGGAGGAATTGCGACCCGATGCCGCCGCCAGTCTCGCCCATGCACCGGCGCGGGTGGCGTGCGTCGCGGGTCATGGCGCATTCGATGAGGCGATTTCGGCGATGCTCGTCCAGCTACTCGCCGAACGCGGCATCGCCGCACGCGCGATCGGCAACAATGCCGTCGGGCGCGATGCGATCGGCACGGTGGACCTTTCGGGCGTCGAGCTGATCGTGATCTCCTATCTCGAACTCGTCGGCCGCCCGGCGCAATTGCGCTATCTCGTCCGACGCCTGCGCGCCCAGGCGAAGCATGCCCGCATCGTCGTCGGCCTGTGGCCACAGGGCGAAGCGGTGATGTCGGACGAGGCGATCCAGCGCAATCTGGGTGCGGATCATTATATTGGGTCGCTCGCACAGGCGATCGAGACGATCACGATCGACCTCGGCGACCATAGCGCGGTCGCCGCCTGATTATCGGCACCATTGCATCGTCGGCCTTTGATCGTCACGTTGGACGATGATGGAGCTTCTCGACCCGAAACTGGTGCTGGGGGCCTATGCTGTCGGCGTTTTTCCCATGTCGGACGATCGGGATGCGGCGGAGGTCTACTGGGTCGAACCACGCCGCCGCGCGATCCTGCCGCTCGATGCGTTCAATCTGTCACGGTCGCTCAAACGGGTCGTTGCGCGTGACCGGTTTCGCGTGACCGCGGATACCGATTTCGCGCGGACGGTCGCGCTGTGCGCGCAAAGTGTCGAGGGGCGGCCCGACACGTGGATCAACGGATCGATCGAACACGCCTTTGCCGAATTGCACCGGATGGGCTTTGCGCATTCGGTCGAATGCTGGGAGGGCGATGAGCTGGTCGGCGGGTTATACGGCCTGGCGCTCGGGCGCGCCTTCTTCGGCGAATCGATGGTCAGCCGCCGGACCGACGCATCGAAGGTCGCGCTTGCCTGGCTCGTCGCCCGGCTGCGTGCCGGGGGCTTCACGCTGCTCGATTGCCAGTTTCAGACCGACCATCTTGCCAGCCTCGGCGCGATCGAGATCGATCGCACGGCTTACCTGTCGTTGCTGTCCTCTGCTGTATCGGGTGTGGTCGGTTCGCCGTCAGCCTCGTCAGACGACGTGGTCGCCAACTTTTTCGCGCTCGACCGGGTCGCCGCTTCCGATCCAGATCCCGGCGCGCCGAGCACGGTCGTGTCCGGCCCCCTGTCTGGCCAGGACATCGTACAGCTTTTGGTCCAGACGTCGTAGATCGGATGCTGGACGACGTTGAGGCCCGGGCGTTCCTTGTAAAGCCAGCCTGAAAAGGCGGGGCGCCAATGCCCGTCGATACCGCGCACGATCACCTGCGCGAACGACCCCGTCAGCTGATCCTGCTCCCACGGCGCGGTCTGTTCGCAGGCACGCAGGCGGATGACGACATCGCCGATTCGCGTCGCCTGCCCCGGCTTTAGCCTGACCTCACGACTTTCGCCGTTGCGTTTGTTCAGCAGGCCGAGCACCGCGACACGTTCGGCCATCGGCGTGCCGCCGGTCGGCAAGGCGACGCCGTTCGACGCGACGGTTTCGATCGTTTCGGCATCACCGGCAGGCGCGGGGGGCAGGATCTGGCTGGCACCCGATGACGGTCGCACGGCGGGACGGTTGAGCGCGCGATAGCCGAGCAATCCCGCAACCCCCAATAGCAGCACGAGAATCCCGGCGGCGAGCCACCGGCGAATCATCCCTCCGGCGTCCACGCTTCGTAATCGCCCGTCGCCGCAGCCCGCCGGCCACCCTTTTCGAGCGCACCCGAAGGGCGATAGGCGAGCGCGGTGCCCGTCATGTTCGGCACTGCGGGCTTCTGCCACGCGCGTGGCGCAGGCAAGGCGCGGTCGGGAATGTCGTCGATCTGGTGATGCAACCAGCTGAACCATGCGGGCGGCACGCGACTGGCGTCATTGGCGCCATCATAGATGACCCAGCGGCGCGGTCGGCCCGCGGTATCGGTGCCGCCTTCCCAATAGGCATTGCCCAGATCGTCTTCGCCGACCCGGGTCTTGCCGCGCAGGCCGTACAGCACGGTGGTCCAGCTAGCGCCGTTCCACCAGGTGAAGGGGTTGAGATTGATGCCCATGGTCGTTGCGCTTACCGCCGCGACGCCGCGCCAGCAACCGGCTTCGTCACTCTTTGGGCCAGCTGACCATATCGCCCTCGGCGATCCCTAGCGCCGCGGCGCGCCCGCCGACCAGTTCGAGCACCGCGGTCACAGGTTCGCCCGACGGGATGGGTTGTTCGGAAAACGGCACC
>JAPKCG010000373.1 GCA_028823055.1 Sphingomonas bacterium | reverse complement strand
CGAAGACGAAGCGACCGCCGGGCCGGGGGACGAGGACGTCGCGGTTCATCGCGCTCGCGAAATCGGCGGATTCGAGCATATCGCACCAGATCGCATCGCCCGCGCGGTAATCGCCGACGCTGGCGGTGACATGGACCGCGATTCCGCCGGGCGTCGCGACCGGGGGCGGCACGTTCGCGGCATGGCGGGGGGCGTGCGCGCCCTGACCATCGAGCAACGCGGCGACGGGGAGCGCGGTCCGATCGGGCAAGGTGACGAGATCCGCCGCCGCGACGCCAAGCGCATCGGCGATCCGGTTGAGCCACGCGACCGACACCGTCCGCGTGCCGGTTTCGAGCCGCCCGATCGTCTGCGCGGTCGTCGGCGGATCGCAGGCCTGCGCGACATCGTCGAGCGTCATCCCCCTGGCGCGGCGGACTTCGCGGATCGCGGTGATCATGACATTCTCCCATTTGGTTATTTCGCTGTCCTACAACGAGCCACCCGTGGCAAGCCCGATTCGCGGATCAAGCGATATCGGGAGCGGAGACATATGCGCGAACTGGTCGAACGGCGGGTGGGACGCGCGCGCAGCGTGACGGTGAACGTCGCCGAATCGCCGCTGTCGTGGCTCGCCGCGCGCGGGCTGGTCGATGCGCGGCAGATCGAGGCGGGGGAGCGGCTGCGCGGCGATTACGAGCGGGCGTCGATCGCGGCATCGACGACGATGCGCTGGGGCGTCACGCGCGTCGACAATGGCGGCGGCGGGACCGATAAGGACGATCCGGGCATCGCGCAACTGTCGGCGAAGCGGCGGTTCGACGATGCGATCGGCGCGATGGGCGCGGGGCTGTCGGACATTGCGTGGCGCGTCATCTGCGCGGGCGAGGCGTTGCCCGCAGCGGAAAAGGGATTGGGGTGGCCGACGCGGGCGGGGCGGCTGGTGCTGACGCTGGCGCTCGACCGGCTCGCGGACCATTATCGATTGCGCTAAGAGCGTCGCCCATGAAATTCTCCCTCATCAAATGCCACGGATCGGGCAACGACTTCCCGCTGATCGACGCGCGCGCCATCGACCTGACCGACGATCAATGGGCGAGCGTCGCACGCGCGCTGGCGGATCGGCGCGGGCCGGTCGGCGGCGACGGGCTGTTGCTGCTCAAACAGGGCGGGGGCGACACGCAGTTCGCGATGGTGATGAGAAATTCGGATGGGTCCGAAGCGGAGACGTGCCTCAACGGCCTGCGCTGCGTCGCGCGGCTGGGGTTCGAGACGTTCGGGATCGACCGCGCGACGGTCCAGCTCAAGACGTCGACCGCCGCGGTGACGCGCGCCGACAGTATCGCGCCGGGGGTCTATGGCGTGCGCGAGGTTGCGGGCCCCGCGTCGCTCGATGCCGCCGCCTGGCCCGCCGATCTGGGCGCGGCGCGCGTCGTCGACGCCGTCATCCCGGCGCTGGCGAGCGACAGGCGCTTCACCGCGGTCGCGATGCCCAATCCGCATCTGGTGACGTTCGTCGAGACGATCGACGAGGCCGAGCTGATCGGAATCGGCGAACGATGCGAGGCGGCCCCCGCCTGGCTGCCGAACCGCGCCAACGTGTCGTTCGTGCGCGTGCTCGACGCGGAGCGGATCTTCGTGCGCACGTTCGAACGCGGCGTCGGGCTGACCGACAGTTGCGGGAGCGCGATGGCGGCATCGACCTATGCCGCATGCCTGACGGGACGCACGCGCTTCGGCACCGAGCTGACGGTTACCAACCGCGGCGGGCTGGTCAAGGCGAGCGCGACCGAGGATGCGATGGTGACGATCACCGGCAATGCAACATGGGAATGGGCAGCGACGGTCGAGGTCGACCTGACGCGCGAGACGGCGGGCGAGCTAGTGGTGACGCGGCGGTACGACGACGAAGTCGCGGCGTGGGCGGGGTTGGCGGCGGGGGGCGACGCGGGGCGGGGCGGCTGAGAGCGAGGGGCCGCCAGTACGATCATGGTGCGTAGGGCTGATCGCGTTTCGGTATTGTCCGGGATTGGTGGAAAGCGGACATTCGCAGGATCGCATGATTGAGGTCCGCTAGGGTCAGAAGCGGACCCATACCGAACGGATCAGGCAGGAAAATGAATTCCGCACAGTTTGTTGCCGTCGGGGTCACGAAAATAGGCCAGTTCGATGGTGCCCATCGAGGCAGTTTCGCGCGGTCCGGGCGGAGCTTCGATCGAGGTTCCGCCAGCGGCAACGGCGGCATCGTGAAGCTGCTTCACCTGCTCGGGCGAGTCGCAGGAAAAGGCGACGGTGCTGCCGTTGGCGACGCTTGCAGGTTCGTCGTTGATCGGCTGGCTGACGATGAAGTTGGTTCCGCTGCCGTTATTGTAGATCAGACGTGTATGGCCGCTGTCGGCTATGTTCCGCGTCCCTTCCCCTGCACCCAAGGTGCCGAGCACCGTATCGTAGAAGCGCTTGGACCGTTCGATGTCGTTCGATCCAACCATGGTGTGAAAAAGCACGCATACTCTCCCGAAGGCTGATCGACTTCCGATCGCCACTAGCGGTCTCACATAACCGGCCCGTAACCCGCGGTCACCCCTGGGCCGTCGGAATGTCCGTTATTGGGCGTTTCCGGCCTGACCGCTTCCGGGGTCCGCTTTGCCGACCGTGAACGACCGGCATTGGTGGTTAGCGGAATGGCGGCTTTCAGCGCTCATACTCGCGTAACGTCTTCGGCAACTCGGCAGTTATGGACAATCGTTCATTGCACCACAAGCAAAGAGTAACCCCAAAATAGAAGCGTGGCTGTCATGCCGACAAGGTAGAACGGCAGCATAAAAAGCTTTGTGCTGTTTCGTATACGGAGCATCCAAATTCCGGCTATGCCGGGAAGCATGACCGATGCCAACAGGCCGTAGGCGGCAACCGGGTGCAGCCAGCTGGGGGGGAGCTTATCTCCCCAAATCATCAAAGTCCAAAGCGTTGGAGGAGTAACAAACACTAAAGCGAATATAATCGCCGGACGCACACTGTTCAGGAGAGACTGTCTGGCGGTTGTCATCACGATCGACGCTGCCACGGTTCACAAATTGGGGCAACGGCTGCTTTCGGCAGATGCGTCCGCTTGGGCGAAATGTCCGACTATGGGCGGAAGCAGTCTTACCGCTTACAGGGTGCTCTTTGGCGAGCGCGAACGACCGGGGTGGTAGCGGAACGGCGGCTGTCGGGGCCCCGATCCGGCCAATGCGTCACCACAGCGATCACCCAAATGCCTCAGATTTTCGCATCAGCGAAACCGGAGGGTTTCTGCCATTTTGTGATTGATGCAAAATTTGTGAATTTTGCATCAAGACGGCAAGGAATGGTAAGAAGCTTGTAAACGTTCGCGCTAAATGGCGGCGTTCTGATCAAGATATTTGTCAGTTACC
>JAPKCG010000372.1 GCA_028823055.1 Sphingomonas bacterium | reverse complement strand
CCGATGGGCTGCTGTACATAGAACACCATCGGAACGCTCAAGAAAGGAACGAGCTCAAATTTGAACCAGGCGGACGATATTTCGCGCTCCTAACTCAAATTTCAGTATAAAACTCGCGTCGAACATTGCGGGTTCGGCTAGTCTTTGCGGGACAATCGGGTAGAGAAGAAGAGGGTGATCTTCCCGGCGGGGCAAGTTGACGAAGATCGACAGCAGGGTGATTTTAAGTGACAGAAATAGCTGTTGCCAGCGAAAGACAAACAGCCATTCGCTTGCTCTCCTGCATTCAGGCAGCGGGAGACACAAATAATGCCAGATACTGGGGACGCGATGTTGTTTGCGTCCTGCACTCCCAGTCGCGCCTGCAGGCGCTCGATTTCTGGATGCGCAATCCCGACTATCTCGCCAACGAACTCCTAACGGAGTTTGAGACGTCCGGCGAACGCGATCTGCTTACGATCGCACAGCGCATATTCTATGATCGCGAACCTGATCTCCGGCGCTTACCGATGGTGCGCTATCTGTTCGGGGCGTTCGAACCGCTCGACAATGCGCTGGCGATCCTGCGGGCAGCAGACCTCATTCGGATCAAGCGCGACGGTGTTCCCGGCGGCAAGATCCGCGAGCATCTCTATCTGTTGACTGCTGCAGGCGAAGACGCGCTGGGGCGGATCGCCGCTGCAGCACCCGAACTTAGCTGGTATCGCGATCGTGCCTGTATCGTGGCTCGGGTGGCGGGTGCACAGGGCGGCAAGGCGCTGAAGGACCGACAGTATCTACAGGCCGAATATGCGGGAACGGAACTTAGCCATGTGATCCAGCCGGTCACCGATCGGGTGCTGGCCCGTCTCGCGACAATCATGGAAGGGCTCGTTGAATGAGCGGTGGTTGGCTGGAAACAGTCGCGGCGAAAGCCGGGGTGCGGCCTACGGAGGCGGAGCTCGCGCTGCGCAAGCGAGGGATCACGGCGGACCGGCCTCTGCGCGCGAAAGCTGACAGTGCGGCGCATTGCCTTCAAGGGAGAGAAACGCGGAACCGCGCAGGGGCCGATCGACTTCGACTGGTCGGACCTGGCCGCCGGCGTCTGGGCAGTAACGAGCGAACGTAACCTCCGTGGCAAATCGACGGTGTTGGAGATCCTGCTTTGGGCGCTGCGAGGCACGCCCAAGGGCCTGCAGGACGATGTGCGCCGGTGGTTGTCCTCGGTGTGCGTCGAATTCGATGTCGACGATCAGCGTTACGTGGTGGATTGCGGTCGACGAGCGTGTTCCGCGCGGCAGCCTGGCGCGTCGCCGCGTGTCTTCGCCGCTTGCGGTATCAGGAGGACGGCCCAGCCAAGTGGCAAAGCGCGCCACATCCCGCAAATAGTTGCGCTGCGTGGCACGGGATAACCGACGCAGGTCCATGTCCTCGGCCATACGCTCGCGCAGCGACCGGACAGGCATCATCACAGTGGAAGTGTTCATCGTTCGACTCCTCAGTTGAAGGGGTCGATAGGGTCTGCCTGTGCTGCCGTTCGCTCAAGCCAGGCGCATCATCGGTATGATCAGCGCACCGTCAAATCTGGGTGCCACTCCCGCGCAGCGGGTCGTCTAATCGCCCCTCTGTCAAGCCAGCCAAATCAAATCGTTTATAACTGAAGCCATGCGTATGCCGGGTACAGGGTCGTCTACGCGGTCGACGCAAGTTGATCGCCGCAGGATGTGTTCCGTAGGCAAGATCTTCCTATGTTCGTGACGCAATCTGCTCACGAGGGCAGTTGCTTCCCGCTTCGCGGAATGATCTCAGCCGCGTCCCGGCAGGGACGGCTCGGCGCGTCCTCAAAGGACGCTATCAGTGAAACGTTAGATGTGCTGGTGAAGGTGTGCCGATGTAGATCAAGTAGGCACGGCGGCTCCAGCATTGGGATCAAACAGCTCGCCCGACGTCAACATCGCATGCATGATGACTGCCAGTTTGCGCGCGAGGGCGACGGCGGCTCGTTTGAAACCGAGCCGTTCCTTCAGCGCCAGAGCCCAGGTGCGCAAGGTGTTCGTCTCCGTCGACCTGTTCAAAATGACCGAAGCCGCCTCGTACAACAAGGTGCGTAACTTTGCGTCGCCGCGACGCGAGATGTGGCCTTCATAGTCAACCTCTCCCGACTGATATCGCTTCGGGGTTAGACCGACCCAGGCGCCTACAGCGCGCGAGTTCTTGAAGTTGATCGGATCCTCTATGGCTGCTGCAAAGGCCGTGGCGGTGACCGTTCCCACACCAGGCACTGAAGTAAGCAGGCGGCAGCGTTGGTCCGTGCCGGCCATCGTAACCAGTTGCTTGGTTAACTCTGCCACACGAACCCGAATATCGCTCCAGGCTTTGAGCAGCGGCAGGATGATGCGCGCCAAATCGTTTTCGCCTTCTAGGAGCGTAAGAACGTTGCGTTCAAAGACGCTGCCGACACCTTTGGGGACGACCAGCCCAAACGTCTTCATCAGCCCACGTATCTGGTTCGACATCTGCACCCTCATCTTCATGAGTTGACGGCGGGCGGCGATCAGCGTCCTCATCAACATGCTGTCGAAGCCTTTGACGCGGACCTCCCTATAGAAACCAACTTCAGCCAGATGGGCCAGTCCGTCAGCGTCGTTCGCATCGGTCTTGTTGGCAGCCATATCCAGAGCGGCCTTGGCATGGCGCGCATCTATACAGATCGCCGGCAGACCTTCCGCAGTGAGGGCATGGAAAAACCATACCGACAAAGGTCCGGTCTCAAATACCACGCGCTTTGCATTTGGTGCGCGCTTTCGGATCACTTCTGCGAGAAGCTTCGGGTCGGATGCACACTTGCCACGCCAAATGCGCTTGCCGTCCTGACGAACCGATACTGAAGTGTCTTTCAGGGAGACGTCGAGTCCTATATGCTGATCCACGGTTGTCCTCCATTTGATGCTGGGCCCGGTCCAAAATCGTGAGCCCGTTCTTCATCTTATCGGGGGGCAACCAACCTTCCAGTAATCCCGTGCATCTGGCCAAAGGCCGGCGCTCCCGCGATTACGTCATGTTCGTGCACTGGTCGATATCGGTCATCGCCAGCGCCGACATAGCCTGGTCCCCCTGTGGGAAGACTGAACACCGCGACCGCCGCCGAGGCCCGAGAGTGTCATCTCTTCTGTGGATGGCTCCCCTTTGCGAGTGCTCAACGAACTTATGGCAACGGTCAGTTGCAGTCTTCTGTTCGGCCTTTTGTGCAGCCTAGAATTCGACTGCTGGCCCTGATGAGGTCCGCGGACAAGATCCCAAACTAACTATCAGGCAGCGCTGTGCCAGTCCTCGCGTCTACCAGGCGAGTGCCGTCAGCCGTCACGACTTCGGCGACAGCTCGGCCAAGCCACATGCGATAGGTGACGGTCGACGGGCGCGGC
>JAPKCG010000371.1 GCA_028823055.1 Sphingomonas bacterium | reverse complement strand
CGCGACGAAGGAGTCGCTGGCGGCCCTCGGGCGCAACGAGAATCGGTGAGACCGGTGTCGTCGTGGAGATCGCGTTGCGGGGCTGACTGATAACGGCGGTGGTGACATCCATGCCCGAAGCGCAAGCCGCAGCGATAATCGGCATCCGGTGCGACAGCAGATATTCCTGTCGATTGTCGATCAACAGCAGCCGCTGTCCTGACAGCGATCGACGCGTGTTCAAAGCTGCTCCCCCGGAGGATTTTGCATACCCAATGCCGCCACGGGAATGAAGAACATCCACTGAAAAATGAAAGATTCGATGTAGGGATTGGTAAACGTCGCCATCGCCGCCGCAAAAAATCCGCCAGCAAAATAGATATCAATTCGTGTCAACCGCCGTGCGGCGAACCGCTGACTGAGCAGTCCGGCATAGACGATGAAGGGCGACATGTAGACCAACGTCCCGAACACGCCGACTCTGAGCATCGATGCAAGCGGGATCAGTTCGTAGCGCCACGGAAATTCGTCACTGCGCAGATAGCGCACGCCCAGGCCGTGCCCATGCCCCATGCCATAGGATTGCTCGATTCCTTCCCACAACGCCCTTGCCTGCTCCGTGCGCAGATCACCGCCGCCACTCGTCAATTTATCCCAAAAAAGATTGGCTATCAGCCGTATGTCCAACTGAGAGAAAATGAAACTGAGAGCAAAGAGGCCTCCCGCACCTGCGGCTAGCATGATGAGCGTCGGCAGCAGCGATGTCTGCTTTCGTTCAGCGGCGGTCATCCCCACCGCGAGCCGAGACCTGAGTACCAAGCCGACGATATACCCGATCGGTATTGCCAGAATAAATGCCGAACGGCCCGACGTTATCGCGCAAGCGATCAACGCGGCAGGCATGATCAATTTGCCGAGGCGCGATTTGATTAAGGTTGGTTCCGCGAAATAGCTACCGCCCAGAAAGATCATTGAGCCGTAAACCAGCATCGTGGCACCAGCAAAGCCGCCACTGACATTGACGTTCGCGTCCTCGGTCAAGAACCGCACTGAATCCCGGCCGAATGTCAGGAATGCGTAGAAGAACAAAACAACACTGGCAAGCGAAACCCAGGTCAAAAATATCAACAGGCGTACCAATCGCTCCTGCCCAAGTCGCTGCATCAGCGATGTACTGATTATCCACCAAAGCAATGGAGCGATGATATAGACCAGAAATACCTGATTGATGGCATCGTTAGGCGCACCATTAGTATAGCCGACCCACTCGTATAAAGCCGTCACGGCAGTTCCGGCGTAATATGTCAGCATGAGCTTGTCGAGCCATGGCGATCGCTTGAGCCCAAGCAAAGCAAAGAAAGCCGTGACGACGATCAGAGCCGCGGTAGGCACCTGAAAGGAATGCGGCAGGACGACGCAAACCGCCATCGTGGCCATCAAAAGGGTCTTCGTCAGCAACGCCAGGAAGCCGCGCTCGTCTACCGTTCGATGGCCTGGACCACGCATCGATACGGACGCTTCGGCCGTCATGGGACGATGACCGACAAAACGCGTCCCGCAAGGATGCCCGTCACCATGATCGATACTGGTTGCTGCATTCGGGCTCGTTACCGTGCCTTGGTCTCGATCACCAGCGTTGAGAACGACAATTCGCGCTTTCGGCTAAGCCTGTCGACGGACATCGCAGCTGGATGACGATACAGCCGGAATACACACCCTGTCCGACCGGTTTTATCCCTGCGTCGATCGATCGTGATGATCTAATAGAGGGCAGGCTACCGAGCTTTTTTTGTCGGTGACGGTGCCGACGCTTGGAAATCGGCGCTCCGTTATACACTCTCCGTCTTGTCATCCTTAGCCTGTGCGGCCGCCCCACCCATTTCGTCAGGTCGATTCATCATCGAGGGGTGCCCCTGCTGACGCAAAAAATGCTCCAGCGCTGCAGTGTCCTGAAATTTTCGGTTGCGCTCGAACAAAGACTTTTTGACGAACGGGAAACCTTGCTCGGTGAGCGCGCGCGCGGCGACGAGACTTGGGTCCAGTACGCCATCACCAATCGTTGCGCTCCGTTTGACCCCCAATTTACGCGCCACTGCTGTTCTTAAGCCGATCTCATTACCCCCAGCTCGCGGCGCAAACCACATCGCGCCCACGGTCATGCTTTTCGCCGCAATACGGGCCAATCGCGTTTCCTGAAGGTTCACGACGTCACGCCAATCATCATACGCCCATCGTGCGGAAAGCACCGCCGAAAGCGCCTCGACCATCTCGGCGTCAACCTTCCTCAGCATGAAGGCGTAACTCTGAATGTGGTTCTCCAATGCCGCAGAAGCCATAAAGCCGGTCATTCGCCACGGTGCGTCGGCGAGCAGTTGGTCAACATCACCGAATGGCCCCAGGACCGAGTCATTTTGCAGATAGAGATCCGCACCGGCCGAATGGTCGGCAACTTCTCGCAAAATAAGCGCGTATGCGCTGAAATCGAACCCCGACAGCGCCTTCCAATACACAGCATCCGCGCCGTCCAACAACTCTGCCGGGACGTCGGCAGGTGTTGGCGCCGCACAAACGACAACCATACTACCCGAGAGCGCCGCGACCTTGCTGATCGAAAACCGCTGAGCGGCGCTGAGCTCGCTGTGCGGGAGATAGATGAACACTCCATTCCATCGGGATCGAGCGGTGATAGCACGGATCGCGATCGATGCCGGCGCCCGTCGTCGGCCCGTCGCGAGCGATTTGATCCGCGACATGCGCAACAGCAACGATCGCGATGATGACCGAAACGCCCAATTACGCTCGAACATGGACGAAAATGCCGAACTCACCGCGATCCAAAGCCGGTCATGACCGTCCGCACCGTTCTTGCGATGATCAGCAGGTCGATCCACGGTGAAAAGTTCTTGATGTAGTAAAAGTCGAAATGAAGTTTGCTACGTACTTCATCCACATCCGCGACGTGCCCCTGACAAACCTGCGCCCAGCCCGCGATACCCGGTCGCACGATATGACGATAACGGTAAAAGGGAATCTCCTTTTCATACCAACGCGACAGCACCTCCGCTTCCGGACGAGGACCGATCCAGCTCATCTCTCCGCGCAGAATATTGATGATCTGAGGCAGCTCATCGATGCGGGTCGTTCTGAGAAAGCGGCCAAACGAGGTAACGCGCGCATCGTTCGCCTTGGTCATGGCGGCCTCCCTGTCGGAGTCTTCCTCGATCGCGACGGTCATCGTGCGAAACTTGTACACTTTGAAAGGCTCGCCCCGGGTCCCGACGCGTTGCTGCTTGAACAGTACCGGCCCGGGTGACGAGAATTTCACCACGGCCGCGATCACCAGCAAGAATGGCAACAGCGCAATGCCGGCAGCGACTGCAGTAATGAAATCGATGCCGTATTTGATAGACTGATACGCTGACAACG
>JAPKCG010000370.1 GCA_028823055.1 Sphingomonas bacterium | reverse complement strand
TCACGAGCAGACCGATCACGGTGCAGGTCAGGACGAGCATCGCAATGCCCGATCCGGTCCGGCCCAGGTAAAAGCGATGGACACCCAGCGTGCCGAGAAGGAAGGCGAGTACCGCCGCGACGATCTTGTTGCGATCATTGCGCGGACGCGGGGCGGTGCGGACGACGGGCGATTGGGGATTGGCCCCCGGCACGGCAAACAGGCTGCGCGCTGAATCGCCTTCGGTTTCGAAGTCGACGTACAGGCCGATGGCGGGCTCACCCGGCTGCGCCCAGTCTTCGGGCCGAAAGGCGTAACGCTGGCCATCGTCGCCCGCGACAAGCCCGACGCCGCGCTGCTGGTCGACCCCCAATATCTGTCCACGCATGTAAGACCGTTCCTTTTACTGACGCCTGCCGACCGCGTCAGCGGCGGCGTATCTTGCGGATGATTCCCGTAAAGCTCAGGACGGGACGCTCATCGGCGGTGACGATGCCGCGGACATAGATGGTCTTGCCCCCTGCCCGCGTGATCTCCCCGCGCGCCTCCATCATCTCCCCGACGAATGCCGCGTCGAGAAAATCGCCCGCCAGGTTCATCGTCACCCCAAAGGAGCCGTCGAGCGCGGGTTGTGCGATCGTGAACAATGCCGAATCCGCGAATGTCATCAGCAGGCCGCCATGCATCGCGCCGCCGCCATTCATATGTTCCGCGCCGGCGCGAAAGGCGCTGACGCGCGTGCCATCGGCCTCGGTCCGTTCATAGAACGGCCCTGCACGCTGTTCGAACGCATCGTTTTTCCAGGTCGACCATCCCGCCCATTCGCCCGTGGTTATTTCATGCAGACGATTGTCATGCTCGGCGCGGTCCACCGTCCCGATTTCTTCACTCATGCCTTCAAACCCCCCGCATCATTCGTTTCGCTGATAGACTGGATCGGCGCATCGTCCATCGTTCGTGCGAGCGTTTCGAACTTACCGTCGGTCACGACGATTTCGTTGAAGGCGGGCGGGCTATGCCGCGTTCGCCGCGACAGCGTGCCCGCGCCGATCATGCGGACCGTCCACCCGTTGCGATCGATGGGAACATCGAACGGATCATGGACATGCCCCGACAAGACGGCGTGTGCCCCCGCCGCCGCCAACTGGGTAAGCGCCGCATCGCCATAACGCGTCTTTGCGGTCCCCCTGGTCGGCCCGTCGATCAACGGGTGATGCGCCGCGATGAAAATCAGATTCCCCGGCGGTGCCGCCGCGATCATCGCCAATGCCCGGCGCAGCGAGCCGTTGCTGACCCGCCCCTTCGACCAGTTCAGCCGCCATTGCGCGCGCGCCGTGGTCTTGAGCGGCACGATCGTGACGCCGGGAATATCGAGCGGCTCCTCGATCATTTCCTCGATCGCCGAATAACGCTGATACGGTGCGAAGAGACGGCGGAAAGGGTCCCAATAATAGGGGATGTCGTGATTGCCGACCTCCAGCGTCACGGGAACGCCCAGGCTGCGCAGCCAGTCGCCACCCGCCTGAAACTCGGCGCGAGTCGCGCGCATCGTCAAATCACCCGTCATGACGACCGCATCGGGTTTCTCATCGGCGACGCACGCATCGAACCAGCGGATCGCGTCGGGGTCTTCCGCACCGAAATGGACATCGCTGACGTGAAATAACTTGATCATCGCCGTCTGCTAGCCGAGCGGGACCCGGTTCGCCAACCCGGTGCATCGCGCATGTCAGGTCATCATCAGCACGATCTTGCCGCGGACATGACCGTTTTCCTGTCGATCATAGGCGGTGGCAACGTCGGTCAGCGAATAGGTTTCACCGATTTCGACCACCACTTTTCCCATGTCGATCAGCGCCGCGATCTCCCCGAGCTGCGCGGCGTCGGGTTCGGCAAGCCAGCGCTCTGCCGCGCGGACGCCGTGCGCCGCCGCCTTTTCCCGATCGGGCTGGTCGAGCGTCGAGACGAGGATGCCGCCCCGCTTCAGCACCCCCCAGGACCGGTCGCGCGTCTCGCCACCGATCAAATCCAGGACGAGGTCGATGTCGGTGGCGACATCCTCGAATTTGCCGTTCCTGTAATCGATGGCGGTGTCGGCCCCCAGCGCGCGGACGAAATCGAGATCGTCCGCACCTGCGGTCGTCAGCACCGTCGCCCCCTTCGCCTTGGCGAGCTGGATCGCGAACATCCCGACCCCGCCCGCGCCGCCGTGAACGAGGACGCGTTGGCCAGCCGTCATTCCGCCATGATCGAACAGCCCCTGCCATGCGGTCATCGCGGCGAGCGGCACCGCGCCCGCCTCCGCAAAATCCAGCGTCGTCGGCATCGTGGAGAGCTCGCTCGATTTGACGATGACATAATCGGCCTGAGCACCGCGATCGAAACCGATATGCGCAAAAATCCGGTCACCCGTCGCGACATCGTCGCTGACCGATGGCCCGCGGTCGGCAACGGTTCCGGCCAGATCGCGACCGAGCACGACCGGCAGGTTTTTGCGCTGGACCGGCGGAAAGTCGCCGTTGCGGATCTTCCAGTCGACGGGATTGACGCTGGCCGCGCGGACCCGCACCACCACGTCGTCTCCCTCCACGCGGGGATAGGGAATATGGTCGAGCGACAGCACGCCGGCATCGCCGAAGCGCGGGACCACGACCCCGCGATTGGGGGTGCCGTTGCGAGTATCGGGCGCGCTGGTTTCGATCCTGGCGACATCGGGCATGGCGGGTATCCTCTCCTGATCGAATGCTAAATCGCCAAAGACAACGATACAGCGCGCCGAGCGATCCCGGCGCGGTTGCCAATGCGCGTCGCGCACGGCACGGTGCGTCCATATTGTTGACGCTTTCGCGAGGACCTATTTCCGCATGATCAAGCCGCTTCTGCTCGCCGCGACCGCCGCGCTCGCCATCTCTCCCCTCGCGGCGCAGCAGACCGCGCCGCTCTTCCCCGCCAAGGGCGACGTCCCGGCGACGTTCACGCCGCCCACCGCCGCGAATGACTATATCAAGCGCGACGTGATGATTCCGATGCGCGACGGGACGAAGCTGCATACGGTCATCGTCATTCCCAAGGACGCGACCAACGCGCCGATCGTCCTGACGCGGACCCCGTACAACGCATCGGGCCGCGCCGCACGGTCGGACAGCACGAAGATGCGCGAGGCGCTGCCGCTGTCGGACGAGATCTTCGTCGATAACGGCTATATTCGCGTTTATCAGGACATTCGCGGCAAATACGGGTCGGAGGGCGATTATGTCGTGACGCGCCCCGTTATCGGCCTGCTCAATCCAACCAAGGTCGACCACACGACCGACGCCTATGACACGATCGACTGGCTGGTGAACAAGGCGAACCTGCCGCAATCGAACGGCAAGGTGGGGATGATCGGATCGAGCTATGAAGGCTTCACCGTCGTCATGGCGCTGCTCAACC
>JAPKCG010000369.1 GCA_028823055.1 Sphingomonas bacterium | reverse complement strand
GCGTTCGTCTGGCAGCGTTTGCAAGGTGAAGACTTTACGGCCTTGTTGGGGACCCACCGCAATGCGGTAAGTCGCCGCCCCTGCGCATCCTGCGCCCGCGGCATTCGTGCGTCCATGCACATCTTGGAATGCCCTCGCAGTTGATCCATCGGATCTTCATCTGCATTGTCCAGCGTCAAATAGCTGTGCTCGGCATCTCGCTCCAGTAAGCCCTGGCGCTCCAGATATCGGGCCAGTCGGTGCGCGATGGTGTGGGTGAGTTGTGTGAGCTCAGCGCTGGTCGGTGCTTTTACCCGGCGAAAGCGGGCAGATGAACTTGTTTCGCCCACGTAGACACCGTCGAGAAACAACATGTGAAAATGGATATTCAGGTTTAGCGCACTGCCAAAACGCTGAATCAGCGTAACCGCACCTGTGTGGGCCGTTGGTTTGATCTTCACGAAGATAGTCCTTTGCCAATTACACAGATCAACGCAGTTCGCTCGCTTCTAGTGGCTCGGCAAATCCTCCTGCCAGCCGCGTAGCAAGTCGCGCTCCCGGGGTTCGGGCAGCAACTCCGAAAGCGATTCTCCAGTATAAACCACACCATTCTTGACCACGTAGCGGATTGCGGTGCTGTTGCGGATATCGTCAAGGGGATCGGCATCCAGGATCACGAGGTCAGCCATCTTGCCTGGCTCGATGGTGCCCAGGTCCTGCTCCAGACCGATGATGCGGGCCCCGAGAACGGTGGCCGCTCGCAGCGCGTCGTGATTGCTCATGCCACTTGCGAGGCTCCAGAGCTCCCAGTGGTACCCCAGACCCTGGCGTTGCCCGTGCCCCCCCACGCCCACATTGCCGCCGGCGCGGATCACGGCGCCCGCCGACTGCGCGAAGCGCGGAAACTTAAACTCGTCCTCGTGTAGCCACTGAGCCCAGATAAGCTCGCGCCGGCGCGTCTGGCGATCCAGGAAGGGATGCGGCGTAAAACGGGCGAGCTTGGGGTCGTCGTGAACGGGCATCCGTGGGTAATAGTACTCCTCGGCGCCTATCGCGCCGTGGCTGACCAGCAGCGTCGGCACATAGCCCGCACCCGAGCGCGCGATCAGTTCCACCACATCCCGGTAAAGAGGTGCAATCGTGAAGTAGTGTTGGTGGGTTGTATAGCCATCGATGATTTCGGTAATGCCGGGTTTGTTCTCGCCGTTGCCCTCGGTATGCGCTGGCACACCGGCTTCCACTGCGGCCATCACCAGCAGCTGGCGCTTGCGCCGGTCACCGAAAGCGTACTCCTTGATGCCGTCGAGGCCGTTGGCCGTCGTGTAG
Organism: Sphingomonas bacterium; assembly: GCA_028823055.1. Taxonomy (GTDB): domain Bacteria; phylum Pseudomonadota; class Alphaproteobacteria; order Sphingomonadales; family Sphingomonadaceae; genus Sphingomonas. The sequence continues at coordinate 2,109 of JAPKCG010000369.1, read as the reverse complement.
CGACGCACCAAGTCACGCGCATCCTCGATATCGTCCAGGTCGTCCACGTTATCGGGTAACAAGATGCCGCCAGTGCCGAAGAATCGCGGTCCGACGAACTCGCCGGTCTCAACCAGATCTGCGTAGTCCACCAGCGAGGGCCCTGCCGCTCCCGTGTCGTAGCCGGTAGTGACGCCGTAAGCGAGGCTCGAGACGAACTCCCAGGGCTGGATCAGGCGGGTCTCCTGAACAGAACCCTGGTGATTGTGAAGGTCGAGGAACCCGGGCACCACAGTCTTGCCCGCGAGCTCGAGCCGCTTTGCCCCGGCGGGAACATGCAGCGTACCGCGCGCGCCGACTGCCGCAATGCGGTTGCGCGTGATCAGAATATCGGCCTCCGGCAGGATCTCGTCGCCGCGCATTGTGATCACCCGTGCGCCGCTCAGCAGGATGCTGCCCTCGGGCACCTGGCGCGGCAATTCAATCTTGATCTTCGTTTCCTGAAGAGCCTTCGAGTCGAGATTGTAACGAAACAGGTTATCGCCCAAGGTAAAGACCGCCTCGCGCCCGTCACGACCCCAGCCCGCGAATTCGCCGCCGATGTCGCTGATGAGCCGCACCGACTGTCCGGGGCGCGGAGATTCCAGCGAGACCTCGGCCGGCGCCTCGCGCGTGTCTGGCAAGCTGACGAGATAAATCTGCCGCTCGGCCTGCACCAGCAGGTGTTGGCCATCCGGGGAGATCATCGGAGAGTTGAGCGGCGCGCCGCGCTCCTCGTCCTCGTCGGGCCAGTCGTAGCTGTCGAGTTGACCGGTCGCGTGTACGCGAAAATCGCTGCCGTCGACGCGTACGGACACCAGTCCGCCGCGGCCCGGCACGTCGGGATACGGTTTCTGGAAAACGAAAATTCGTTCGGGATCCTGTGTGAAATGCGGCTGCCCCAACCCGTGCAGCGGCATCACCCGGTGCAACTCGCCGCCCTCGGCCGGTAGCCATGACAGCTCCGGGCGTGGACGGGCGCGAGGGTACATGGCCTCACCGTAGCTGAGCAGATCTTCGATCCAGGCCTGCCGCGACATCGTGAGGACAGCTATCCGCCGCCCGTCCGGCGAGAAAGCCGGCCAGCCATAGAACGCAGCCTCGCGCGTGAGACGCAGGCGGCGTCCATCCGCGTCGACACTTGCGTCAACGTCGACACTGTAGACATGCCCAGCCTCCGCCATGTCCTTCCAACTCGCATAAACGATCTGGCGACCGTCCGGCGACCAGGCTGGCTGAAACTCACCCTCTTCGACGCCGGTCAGGCGCCGCGGCTTCCCGTCCGGCAGATCCATCACCCATATCCGCCCGAGCGCCGAGAAGGCCACACGCTGCCCGTCCGGCGAGAGTGCCGGCGAGGAGATGCGTCGCGCGCGCACAGGTCCATCGTCAAGGCGGCGCTCCGTCTTCACCGCTGGCCCCAACGGCTGATCCACCTCGACGCTGAATGGAATCGGGCTCTTCTCGCCGGAAGGGATGGCCACTTTCCACAGCTTGCCCTCAAGGGTCGTAACCAGTGCTTTCGAATCGGGCGTGAAGCTCGCGCCCGGCATCAGATCCCAGCTCGCGTGGTTCGTTGTCTGGTCGTCGGACTGGACGGGATGGAGCAGCCAGCGCTCCTCCCCGTTGGACAGGTCCCGCAGCCTGAGCCCGGTGCCCGCATGAAAGCGACTGGCGTAAACGAGCCAACGGCCGTCCGGAGAGAGAACGGGTCGCAGTCCCCCACCCTGCATGTTGCTGAGCGGACTGATGTCGCCGGAATTGCGGTCCAGCACAGCCAGCTGGTATTGCCCGATCTGTGGATAGGAGTTGTGCTCCTCCTTCGTCCTCTGCGAAAAATAGACGCGGTGTGCGTTGACACCGAAGGCCGCACCTACAGCGGTCAAGCCATGATCCTCACCATTCACGAGACTCGTCGGAGCGCCGCCCGACAGCGGATAGAACAGCAGCTCCACCAGTGAATACCGGGCCACACCGGTACGCGATACTACAATTCCCGCGCCGTCCGGTGTCCACTCAGGCGAGATAAAAACGGTGTCGGTCTCTTCGGTCAGACGCCGGGGATCGGCGCGCCCATCGGCGTCCATCAGC
>JAPKCG010000368.1 GCA_028823055.1 Sphingomonas bacterium | reverse complement strand
CGAAGGACGACCGCACCGTCCACAGGATGCTGGACGGCACTTTCGGTCACTTCCTCACCCGGGATTGAGTGGAGAAGCGACAATTCTTCGCACGATGCGATCAAATCGTAGAATGATTCGAGATATCCCCCGAGTTGCGAGATGCCATAGAACACACCGGACAGAATGAGTTCGGCAGCAACCAGCTGTCCGATCGAAAGCTGATTCTGGATGATCAGCCAGCCGCCAAGCGCGAGGAGCGCCGCGCTCGCGATTGCATATAGCAGCAGGTAAGCCAGCGTTTGCGCAAACGTTGCACGGAAGTGATGCCGATGCTGTCTCACATATGTTGCGGTTACGGCTTCCGAGCGGTCCATCGCGAAGTCGAGATGACGGCTCGACTTGTAGAAGCCGTTTGACCCGCCCACGCTTTCCAACCAGCGCGCTGTCTCATGTTTCGCGTGACTGAGCGCCACCGCAGACTGGATCGCCCCGCGCGACCATATGCGCCAGATCAGATAGACGAATGCGATAAGCACGACATTGAAGGCGAGAAAAAAGGGATGGTAGAAACTCGTGACGATGAGACCGACCGCCGACTGAAGCAAGATCGTGAACCCGCCGATAATCAACGACGGCACTGCCTTTTGTACGGTGACCAAATCAAAATAGCGATTGAACAAATCGGTTCGGTTGGCATCGGCGAAGAACGGGTTTTTCGCCTGAACCGCTTCAATCGTGATCTCGGCGACCGTGCGGGCAAATACCCGGCGTTCAAACAAAAACATCAAGTGGACACGCAGCGCGCTCAGCACGACGACGATCAACAGCAATACAAACAGAATAGCCGACAAGGTAAACAACGGTGTTGGCAACGCGATGTTGGCGACGCTGTTGATGAGTAACTGAACGGAAATGGGCGTCGCGAGCGATAGCAAGCTGATCGCGATGCCATAAACCATTCCAACAGATAAATAACTCTGGTCAGGCCCGACGATGCTTCGCATCCAGGCGGCCGCCTGGGCCATTCCGATTTTGGACTGGTCAATCATTTGATCAGGATACAGCCTGGCTGGAAGATTTTCGATCAGCGCATTGGATTATCGGGCGGCGGCGATCAAGGCACGATCTCGTTTCATTTTGTTAACGGACACGAATGCAATCAATAAGTCTGATGTGTCGTCCAAACGTCCTTGGAGCCGAGCGGATACCGTTGCACGATGTCGCTGACTCGAAGTGCTCCATGACCGATATTCGTGCATCAGATTGGCTGTCCATCGCACGCCATCCGCGCTCAGCCTGAAACCTGCGAGCCTTGACCCGCCGGGCACCGACGGGAGCGATTATATCGGTCGGTCGTGTTGCCAGCCGCGCGCCGGTGCGATCTCGAATTGCTGCGACCCAGGCCGCAGCCGCTTTATCGAGAGATTTACGCCGGGGTTACGGCAATCATGCCCAGGCAGGAATAATGTCATAAATATATTCGATGCACGAGCTTTGACGAATTCATGACGGCCATTGTCATGTTTATAACAACGCTTGTGGTTGGTGAAATCTAACGGAGCATTCCATCATTTCCCTCTGCAATGGGGAAGTCACAATGCACTTGAAAGCACATTTTTTCGGGATCGGTATTTGCGTATTAATGATGTCGGCTGCTCCGGTGTCGGCGAAAGACCCCAGTCCGCAACAGCTGCTGGATATGGCCGTAAGCTGTGCCTATGTCGTCGGCATCGCCGAAGGCAACAAGGTCAAGATGAGATACGGTGCCGCTGACTGGCTCGATGTGGTTAGCCGCGTCGAGCAAATGACGGGACTCGACAGTGATAAGTCGCTCAATCTGGCCATCGCCAAATATAACCGTCGCGCCAGGACGATGGGCGCGGATGCCACCCTGAAATATATCAAATCGAGCGCGCAGAGCTGCGACCGTGAAATGGCGGTCATTCGGTCATGATGTGTCAAATACTGCAACCGGAAGAACGATCATGATCGTGTACCGCCTGCTCACGTCGTTCGTGCTGACATCGTCGATGATCGCAATCGCAGCGCCTGCGCGCGCCTCGGACGAAGCCGAACTGATGTACGAATGTTCGGTCGCGCTGGAATATTCGGCAAAGAAAGGGGAACGTCAGCCGATAAGCAGCGATGTGCCGCAAGCCCGCTTCGATGCCCTTACGCGCAATGATTCGGCCCGACTGAAAAAAGCGAAAGCCGATGTCGAAGCCGTCTGGAGCGCCGTGCGAAAACGGACGGGTGGTGACGGGTTCCACGACTATGTGCTGGGCGTGGCCAAGGATTGCGCGGACTATTTCAGCTCGTCTGCGGTCGCCAAGAAAACCAGCCCGCGGTCCGAGCCTCAGCTGAGCGCCAACTCGACGATGTCGGCAAGCGCCCTACGTGCGCATGTGGAACGCACCGGCGATTTCGCTGCGGTTGCCGACTATCTGGTCTATCATTACCCGCGCGGTAAGGATCTATTCCAGGATAATGCCGACGGGGATTATCTTGGGCAGATAATTGTCGAGGTGGGGGCGGCCGGCCTGCGGCGGTTCAGCGACGAAGCAATCTATACGATCGCGAACAAACATTATTGGCAATATAATCCGCCGGCGACGCGACTGGTCTGGGCGGAATATCAGCGTCGCCTTCGGGTGAAGCGTCAGACCGAGAATGCGGCCCAGCAATGGGCGAAACGCGCCGCCGACGATCGCGCCGAACAGGCCCGCGCCGCGAGTGCCAGTTATGTCGGGTCGCTCGGCAGCCGCTGTGAAAATCGTCGGCTGGTCGATCAGCGCGGGGTTACGACGTCTACCTATACCGTGTGCAAGCGATAGTTCGAGCGAGCGGAGGCGGAAATGAAAGCAATGCGTAACCATGTCATCGCGCAATTGGCCCTGTTCCTGGCGGCCCCGGCCGCAGCGGGGGAAACGATGGCGCAGCGCGTGGCTGCCCATGAAGCGCCGTTCGCCAGCAGCCGATCTACCGGCCTGTCGCCCGTGTCGACGGGCGAAATGCTGCAATGTGCCGCCCTGTGGAATCGCTGGAAATATACCCTGAGCAGCGCCGCAACGCCCGAATTCGAAACCGCGCTGCGTCCCGAGCTGCAATCCGCGAGCGCCAGAAGTCGCGAGTTTGAACTCAGACGCCAGGCGCGTCGCGGACGCCTGAACGATGATGACGACAGCTATTTCAACGAGGTGCGGGCCGAGGGCGAGGCGTTCGCGGACAAAATCCACGCGGCCTATGTCAAGAACGAGCCGAAAAGTACCGAGGCGTTCATGGAATGGCTCGGCACATGTTAGTGTCGCGCGGCGCTCGTGAACGCCTGCCGTGACGGCGTCAGTTCGTGACGAGGAAATAATCCGCAGCGCGCCCGGACGGATTGCTGACGCTGACCCGATAGCGCGCGCTGGCAAGCGGCACGGAGGGTGGCAGCGGCTTCGGGCCAGAGGTGG
>JAPKCG010000367.1 GCA_028823055.1 Sphingomonas bacterium | reverse complement strand
AGCGAGAATGCCTTCACCGGCATAGCCGCGCGCGATGCTCTTGGTCATCGCGACCATCCCCGCTTTCGAGGCGGCATAATGCCAGTGCGCGGGCGAATCGCCGCGATAGGCGGCGCGGCTGGCGATGTTGACGATGCGCCCGCCAGTGCCGCGGTCGCGCCAATGGAGCACCGCGAGACGGCAGAGTTCGGCGGATGCGGTGAGGTTGATCCGCATCGTGCGCTCCCACGCCTGTGTCCAGTCATCGGCGTCGATCGGATTGGCCTCGAACACGCCCGCATTGTTGATGAGCACGTCTATTTTTCCGCCCGCCGCCTCGATCGCGGCTTCCCACAATCGGGTAGGGCCAGCGGGGTCGGAAAAATCGGCGGCGATACCGCTGTTCGTCGCGTGGCCAAGCACGCGCGCACCCGCGCTTTCGAGGGATTGCTGGATGGCGGCACCGATGCCGCGGCTTGAACCGGTAAGAAGAATCGTCATGGGGCAGGGGCTTTAGCCGCCCGCTCACGCGCTTCCTAGGGCGCGGCCTCAATCGCGGCGAGAATGCGCCAGCGGTCACAGGTGCGACGATCGACAGGGGTTGGCTGTGACAGGGGTTGGCTGTGACAGGGGCCGGCCGTGACAGGGGCCGGCTGTGTAGGGGGTCGATCGGGATTGCACGCCGATCGATACCCCGTGGTGTTCTGAAGCGACGCCAAAGCATCTTCGGCCCATAAAACGGAAATACCCGCCGCTGGACGGACCAGCGGCGGGCACCTTTCCTCCCCAGGAAACTTGCGGCCCCGATGAGCGATCATCAGGCCTGACGCGGGTAGAGCCGGAATTTTCAAAGATTGGCCATGACCGCCATGGTCGTTGCGGGGTCGTTCGGTAAAGGCGGGCCGCAGTCTTTCCGTCGATTTGTAAATAGTTGACAGAATTGGTCGTATCGCGGCACGGCATGGATGAAGGAGCGAGGCGGGTGGCGGATCGGAAATTGCTCGCGGGTCATGCGGTCCGGCGGTTGCGCCGCAAGGCGGGGCTGACGCAGGCGGCGATGGCAGACGCGCTCGCGATCAGCCCGAGCTATCTCAATCTTATCGAACGCAATCAGCGGCCGATTTCGGCGACCTTGCTCGTCAAGCTTGCCGAGGCATTCGATTTCGACCCGCGCGCGCTGGCGGCGGCGGAGCCGGGGGGCGGCGTCGATGCGATCCGCCGCCGCCTTACCGACCCGATGTTCGCTGATCTGGAAATCGACCGTAACGAGCTGGAAGAATGGCTGGCAGGCGCGCCGGGCGGGGCGGAGGCGTTCGCGCGGGCGTTCGACGCGCGGGGCAGCGGAACGGGGGGTGTGACCGACGCGCCCGATCCGGTCGCCACCGTGCGCCGCGAAATCGAACGCTGGCGCGGCTATTTCGCTGACCTCGATGCCGCCGCCGAGACGATCGCGGACGAATTACGGATGGGCGCAGGCGACCTGTACGGCGCGATCGGCGAACGGCTGCGCGTCAAGCACCAGCTGACGATCCGCATCCTGCCCGTTGACGTCATGCCCGATCTGTTGAGGCGGCTCGACCTTCATGCGCGGCAGCTGCAATTGAGTGAGACGCTCGATTCGGCGTCGCGTACCTTTGCCGCCGCGTTCCAGCTGGCGCAGATCGAGGCGAAGGCGGAGATCGATGCGCTCGCCAAGGGCGCGGCTTTTACCGACCGCGCCGCCGACCGCCTGTTGCGCCGTTACCTTGCCAGCTATTTCGCCGCCGCGCTGATGATGCCCTATGCCCGTTTTCTGCGAGCATGCGAGGGGACGGGATATGACATCGAATTGCTTCAGCGGCGTTTCGGCGCGGGGTTCGAACAGGTCGCCCATCGACTGACGACGTTGCAGCGGGTTGGCGCGCGCGGGCTGCCTTTCTTCATGGTGAGGATCGATCGCGCGGGTCAGTCATCGAAGCGGTTTGCGGGCGCGAGTGGTGCGCCGCTGGCGGAGGCGGCGGCGCGCTGCCCGCTTTGGCGCATCCATCATGCCTTTGACCGGCCCGGCGCGCTCAACGTCCAGCTCGTCGAGCTGGAGGATGGTGCGCGCTGGCTGACGATGGCGCGAACGGTGACGCCGCTGGGACGGCGCTATGGTGCGGTGCAGGCGGAATTCGCGGTCGGGCTGGGCGTCGCCGCGGATCATGCGGGCAGCCTCGCCTTCGCGCGCGGCGTCGATCTGGCGGGAGAGGCGACGCCGATCGGGCTTGGCTGTCGCGCCTGTCTGCGCGAAGCGTGCCCGCAGCGCAGCGCCCCGCCGATGGCGCGCGCGCTGACGATCGACGAGCGCGAACGTGGCATCAGTGCCTTTACCTTCGGCGGAGATTGAGATGACCCCCCGCGAATTACTGGGCGTGGCACACGTCCCCGATGGCGAGGAATTGCGACTGTTCCGTCGCGGTGGCGATTTCATGATCGTGCTCGACCGTAACGAATTGATGAGTTCGCGGATGAGCGGGTCCGAAGAAGCGCTTGCGACGATGACGATCGAACGATTGCGATCGGCCGACGCGCCGCACCTGCTGATCGGCGGTTACGGGATGGGCTTTACGCTGCGCGCGGCGCTCGGTCGGCTGGGGACGGCGGCGCGGGTAACGGTGGCCGAACTGGTGCCCGAGATCGTCGATTGGGCGCGGGGGCCGATGGCGGCGATGACGGAAGGGTGCCTGGACGATCCCCGTGTGGCGATATCGATCGGCGATGTCGGGCTGGCGATCCGTCAGGCGACGGGCAGCTATGACGCAATCCTGCTCGACGTCGATAACGGCCCCGACGGCCTGACGCGCGCGGGCAATAACGGGCTCTACTCGACGCGTGGTCTTGCCGCCGCACGCAACGCGCTGCGGCCGGGGGGCGTGCTCGCTATCTGGTCCGCCGCGCCTGATCGGGTCTTTGCGCGACGGTTGAAAGATGCCGGGTTCGTGGTCGATGAAGTGGCGGTGCGGGCGCGTTCGAATGGCAAGGGACCGAAGCACGTCATCTGGTTCGCGGTCAGATCAACAATGTAAACTATCACACAAAATTACATTGATCTTTCACGATCATCGACAAAGACACGCTGAAAATTGACAGGTTAAGCGCCGCAGGGTTGTGAAGATCGCTACATTGCGGTCATCATGAAGCTTGAAGGACCGACCCCGTGACCTACCAACAGCATATTGCCCACACCAATCAACTGATCGCCAGCCACAACGGCACCTGGGACGGTATCGACGCCGAATCGGTGGCGCGGATGCGGGTACAGAACCGGTTCCAGACCGGCCTCGATATCGCGCGCTATACCGCCGATATCATGCGGAAGGACATGGCGGCGTATGACGCGGACCCCGCCAATTACACGCAATCGCTCGGCTGCTGGCACGGCTTCATCGGCCAGCAGAAGATGATCAGCATCAAGAAGCATTTCGGGTCGACCGAGC
>JAPKCG010000030.1 GCA_028823055.1 Sphingomonas bacterium | reverse complement strand
GTTTTCTTCAGGCTTTCGAGCACCGTCGCGGTATCGAGCGGGCGCAGCGTGCGCAGATCGATCACCTCCGCCTCGATCCCGTCCTTCGCCAGCGCCTCGGCGGCTTCGAGCGCGAGTCCGACGCCGATCGAATAGCTGACGATCGTGACGTCCTTGCCTTCACGCATGATTCGCGCCTTGCCGATCGGAACGACCCAGTCATCGAGCTTCGGCACGTCGAACGAGCGACCGTAAAGGAGCTCATTTTCCAGGAAAACGACAGGATCCTGCGAACGGATCGCCGCCTTGAGCAAGCCCTTGGCATCCTGCGCGTCATAGGGCGCGATCACGATCAGGCCGGGAACGCTTGCGTACCAGGGGCCATAATTCTGTGAATGCTGCGCGCCGACACGGCTTGCAGCACCGTTCGGGCCACGGAACACGACGGGGCATCGCATCTGACCACCCGACATGTAGTTGGTCTTGGCGGCGGAATTCACGATGTGATCGATCGCCTGCATCGCGAAGTTGAACGTCATGAATTCGACGATCGGGCGCAGGCCGCCCATCGCCGCGCCGGTGCCGACGCCTGCAAAGCCATATTCGGTAATCGGCGTATCGATGACGCGCTTGTCACCGAATTCGTCGAGCAGACCCTGCGTAACCTTATACGCGCCCTGATATTGCGCGACTTCCTCGCCCATCACGAACACACGGTCGTCGGTGCGCATTTCCTCGGCCATCGCATCGCGCAGCGCTTCGCGCAGCGTCAGCTTGACCATTTCGGTGCCCTCGGGAACCTCCGAAGCCGCAGTGACGGCGTCGTGCTTTGCCGCATCGAACATCTGGCGTGCGCCTGTTTCGACCTTCTCCTGAGCGGGATGGGCCGAATCCTCGACCTCGTCATCCTTGCGCGTATCTGCGGCGGCCTTCGCGTCGGGTGAATCGTCCTTGGTCTCGACCGGGGCCGAGTCCGCGTTGCCCGCGTCCTCGCCTTCACCAGCCAGCACCATGATCACGGTGCCGACCGCGACATTATCGGTGCCCTCGGCGACGAGAATTTTGCCGACGGTGCCCTCATCGACCGCCTCGAATTCCATCGTCGCCTTGTCGGTCTCGATCTCGGCCATGATGTCGCCCGACTTGACCTCATCGCCTTCCTTGACGAGCCATTTGGCGAGCGTGCCCTCCTCCATCGTCGGGGACAGCGCGGGCATCTTGATCTCGATCGCCATCAGTACGACTCCACCAATACGTCAGTGTAGAGTTCGGCTGCCTCGGGCTCGGGCGTCTGTTCGGCGAAATCGGCGGCTTCGTTCACGGTCTTGCGTATTTCCTGGTCAAAAGACTTGATCTCGTCGTCCTTCATGCCCGCATCCTGCAGCATCTTTTTGACATGCTCGATCGGGTCTGACTTGTCGCGAACGGCCTGAACCTCGTCGCGGCTGCGATATTTGGCGGGGTCGGACATCGAATGACCGCGATAGCGATAGGTCTTCATTTCAAGAATGATCGGCCCCTTGCCCGCGCGGACCCAGGCGAGAGCCTCCTCGGCGGCGCCGCGACAGGCCAGCACGTCCATACCGTCGACCTGGATACCGGGGATGCGGAAGCTTTCGCCGCGACGATAGAGCTGATCCTCGGCGCTGGCGCGATTGACGCTCGTCCCCATCGCGTACTGGTTGTTTTCGATCACATAGATGATCGGCAGCTTCCACAGCTCGGCCATGTTGAAGCTTTCGTAGACCTGGCCCTGATTCGCGGCCCCGTCACCGAAATAGGCGAGCGTCGCGCCGCCATCTTCGCTATATTTGTGGCTGAAGGCGAGCCCGGTGCCGAGCGACACCTGCGCCCCGACGATGCCGTGGCCGCCGTAAAATTTATGTTCGACGCTGAACATATGCATCGACCCGCCCTTGCCCTTCGAAATCCCCGCCTGACGCCCGGTCAATTCGGCCATGACGTCCTTTGGCGGGATGCCGCACAACAGCATGTGGCCGTGGTCGCGATAGCCGGTGATCACCGAATCCTTGTCGGTCAACGCCGACTGCAGACCGACAGCGACGGCTTCCTGCCCGATGTAAAGATGACAGAACCCACCGATCAGACCGAGACCGTAAAGCTGCCCCGCCTTTTCCTCGAATCGGCGGATGAGCAGCATGTCCTTGTAGAAGGCGATCAACTCGTCGTTCGACGCTTCATACGGTTTGGGTTCCGCAGGGCGTTCGCGGTTGGTCTGGGGTGGTTCGACGGTACGTGCGGGAGCTTTTGCCACAAATGACCTCTATGATCCTGGGGAGAGGAAACATGCCTATAGGCGCGGACCTTCGCTAACATCAATTCCCTTGGCCCGATGGCATCGCAACTCACGCGCCATAAAGCATCGACATGTTGCCCTTTGCGGGGACAGCCGTCATGGCGATGGCACCGATGGACACGCCCATTCACCCCTTTCGCATACCGAACTTCCGCGCTTATTGGCTGTCGCGCTTTACCGGCACGATCGCGATCAGCGCGATGTCGATCGTGATCGGGTGGCAAGTCTACAATCTTGCCCGGCTGACGATGGGGATCAAGGAAGCCGCGTTTCTGCTCGGCATGATCGGCTTTTCGCAGTTCGTGCCGCTATTCCTGCTGACCCCGATCACCGGACTGGTCGCCGACAGTTTCGACCGGCGGTGGATCGTGCGGCTGACGACGATGCTACTCCTCGTGACAGCCGCGACGCTGGGCTATCTGACCTGGGCTGATCGGCTGAGCCTTGTCGCGTTGTTCGGTGCGGCCGTGGCGTTCGGGATCGCGCGCGCATTTGCGGGACCGGCCTATTCGGCGCTCGCCCCCAATCTGGTGCCGCGCGAAAGCCTGCCGACCGCAATCGCGGTGAGTTCGATCGCGTGGCAGGTCGGCACGATCGCGGGGCCGAGCGTGGGCGGGCTGCTTTATGCGATCCATCCCGATATGGCCTATGGCGCGGCGACGGTCCTTTTCGGGGTCGCGCTTGCGATGATATTCCTGATCGGACCGGTGCCACAGCCGGCATCGCAAAAGGACCATCGCCCACTGGCGCGCATCATCGAGGGTTTTTCCTATGTCCGCCGGAACCGGCTGGTACTGGCGACGATCACGCTCGATCTGTTCGCGGTATTGCTCGCAGGGGCGACTGCGCTGCTTCCCGTCTTCGCGCGTGACATATTGCATGTCGGCAGCCAGGGTCTGGGTATCCTCGCGGCGGGCATGGGCATCGGCGCGGCGACGACGGCGATCTGGTATTCATTCCGGCCGATGACGACCAATGTGGGCGTCAAGATGCTATGGGCGGTAATCATCTTCGGCATCGCGATCCTGACCTTTGGCCTGTCGCGCTATTTCATCCTGAGCTTCGTCGCACTGATCGTCGCGGGTGGTGCGGACATGGTATCGGTCTATGTCCGTCAATCGCTGATCCAGCTTCATACGCCCGATGCGATGCGCGGGCGCGTCAGCGCGGTGTCCCAGCTGACGATTTCGGCGTCGAACGAGCTTGGCGAATTCGAGAGCGGGCTGCTCGCCAGCTTGCTCGGCCCCGTCGGCGCGGTCGTGTTCGGCGGGGTCGGCGCGATCGGCATCACGCTAATCTGGGCCCGGCTGTTCCCGGAACTGAAGGCGGCGAAGAGCTTTGACCCACCAGAGATCCTCTCAACCAAGCCCCCAAGCGAAGGAGTCGCCGCGCCATGAAGGCCAACACCGTCCTGGAAACGATCGGCAATACGCCGCACATCCGCGTCGCCAAATTATTTCCCGACGCAGAAGTCTGGATCAAATCCGAGCGGACCAACCCGGGCGGGTCGATCAAGGATCGCATCGCGCTCGCAATGATCGAGGCGGCGGAGCAGGCCGGCGATCTCAAGCCGGGCGGGTCGATCATCGAACCAACCAGCGGCAATACCGGAGTCGGGCTGGCAATGGTCGCGGCGGTCAAGGGGTATAAACTCACGCTCGTCATGCCCGAGAGTATGAGCATCGAACGGCGGCGGCTGATGCTCGCTTATGGCGCAACGTTCGATCTGACGCCGAAGGAAAAGGGCATGAAGGGGGCGATCGAACGCGCGATCGAACTTGTCGACCAGACCCCCGGGGCGTGGATGCCGCAACAGTTCGAAAACCCCGCCAATGTCGATGTCCATGTGCGCACCACATCACAGGAAATTCTGAAGGATTTCGCGGACACGCCGATCGACGTCATCATTACGGGTGTCGGCACGGGCGGGCATATCACGGGCGTCGCCGAAGAATTGAAGAAGCATTGGCCGAAGCTGCAGGTGTTCGCGGTGGAACCAGCCGCCTCCCCCGTCATCGCGGGTGGACAACCGGGGCCGCACCCGATCCAGGGCATTGGCGCGGGTTTCATACCCGCCAATCTCCATACCAAGGCGCTCGACGGCGTGATCGAGGTCGATGCCGCGGTGGCGAAGGATATGGCACGCCGGTCGGCAACCGAGGAGGGGATGCTCGTCGGGATCAGCTCCGGGGCGACGCTTGCCGCGATTCTTCAGAAACTGCCCGATCTGCCCGACGGCGTGCGCGTTCTCGGTTTCAATTACGACACGGGTGAGCGGTATCTTTCCGTTCCGGATTTCCTGCCGGAAGCCTGATGCGCGGTGACAATGGGCGCACGATACTGCGCGCGATCCTGATCGCGATCGCCGCGCTGGCCATCGCGGTGCCGTTGTGGGTCGTCACACATCCGCCAGCGATACGTCACGCCCCAAAACTGATTGTCGTGCCGAAACGCGTCGTGCCACAAGCGGAACTGCCCCCCGTCGAGCCCGTCGCGCTTGTCGATCTGCCCGCCGAGGATGCAAAGGCGTTTAACGATACGATCCCGTTCTCGACCGCGCCCAACCCGGCGGCAAGGCCGTTTCGCTTTGCGGGCGGGGCACAGGATCTAGCGCGTGCCACCGATTGTCTGGCGGCGGCGGTGCTGTACGAGGCGGGCGATGATGCGGTTGGCGAAAAGGCCGTGGCGCAGGTCGTGCTCAACCGCGTCCGTCATCCCGCTTTCCCCAAATCGGTCTGCGGCGTCGTTTTTGAAGGATCGGAACGAAGCACGGGGTGTCAGTTTACCTTTACCTGCGACGGCGCACTGGCGCGTAAGCCGTCGGAAGCAGGGTGGAGCCGCGCGCAACAGATCGCGGCAGCGGCCCTTGCCGGGGCGGTTTACAAACCCGTCGGCCAATCGACGCATTATCACACCGACTGGGTAGTGCCCTATTGGCAGTCGAGCCTGGACAAGGTCGCTGCGGTGCACACGCATCTTTTCTTTCGCTGGTCAGGCTGGTGGGGGACTCCGCCCGCATTCAATCGCCGCGCCAGTGGTGTCGAGCCGGTAGAGCGCAAGCTCGCCCCCTGGTCCGATGCACACAAGACCGGCGTTGCGGGTGACGAGGCGGCAGCCGCCATCGAGGACGCCGCCGCCGCGATCCAGCCGACCCCGCCTGCCCCGCTTGGCGGCGATGCGAGCAGTTTCCTGGTGACCTTGCCGCGGGGGGCGGTGCCTGAAACCTATCCCGCGCTGGCGGCGCGCGCGTGCGGAGAGCGGTTGTACTGCAAATATTCGGCTTGGATCGATCCCGCAAAAACACCGAAGGGCTTACCGCTCGAACCCGCCGACATCGCATCGATGACGTTCAGTTTCTTGCGCGATCGATCGGCGGATTACGAAAAATCGCTGTGGAATTGTCAGCAGGTCAAACGTCCGGACAAAAACCAGTGCATGAAGGTCCAGACATTCGTCACCTGGTCCCCCGTCGTCACCAATCTGCCCAAAGTCGATACCAGCAAGCTTCCACGACCGACGCTTGACCTGGGCGGGGTTCGCCGTAAAACCGATGTCATCGGCACCGCGCCGGTGACGGAGCAAAAAACCCCGCCACCGCCGCAATAATCGGGACCGTCGATCAGGCCGCCGCGAACATTTCAGGCGGCAGCGCCATGATCGAACCTGCGCCACCTTCGATTTCGCGACGCAATGCCCCCGCCTGAGGGATAACGCGTTCGGCGAAGAAGCGCGCGGTGACGAGTTTCGCATCTAGGAATGCGGCATCGCCCTCGCCTGCGTCCTTGAGCGCGGAGGCGGCCACCGCCATCCGCAGCCACATCAGCCCGACCGCGACGATACCCATCAGGTTCATATAGGCATAGGCACCAGCGCCGACATTGTTCGGATTCTGCATGCCATTGGACATGAACCACATCGTCGCCGCCTGGAGTTCGCCATTCGCCTTTTCGAGCGCGGTGGCGAGATCGGCGACCGCGGGGTTCGATTTTGCGGCGGTCACTTCGTCGCCGACGATCTTGAAGAACGCCTGCACCGCGCGGCCACCATTTTGCGCGAGCTTGCGCCCGACCAGATCCATCGCCTGCACGCCATTGGTGCCTTCGTAGATCATCGCGATCCGCGCATCGCGGACATATTGCTCCATGCCCCATTCCTGGATGTAGCCATGGCCGCCATATACCTGCTGCGCATTGGTCGCGATCTCATAGCCCTTGTCGGTGCCGACGCCCTTGATGACCGGGGTCAGCAGGCCGATCAGGTCAGCCGCCATCTGCTTGTCCTCATCCGATGTCGCGACATGTTCGAGATCGACTTGAAGCGCACCCCACAGACACAGCGCGCGCAGCCCCTCGGTCCACGCTTTTGACAACATCAGCATCCGGCGGACGTCGGGGTGGACGAACAGCGTATCCGCCTTTTCCTCAGGCTGTGCCGGTCCGGTCAGCGCGCGCCCCTGACGGCGGTCATTGGCATAATGTACGGCATTCTGATACGCGACCTCGCCGATGCCGAGACCCTGGAGCCCGACACCGAGACGCGCGGCGTTCATCATGATGAACATCGCGGCGAGCCCCTTCATTTCCTCACCGACGAGCCAGCCCTTTGCCCCGTCATAGTTCATGACGCAGGTCGCGTTGCCGTGAATGCCCATCTTGTGCTCGATCGAGCCGCAGCTGACCGCGTTGCGCGTCCCAAGGCTGCCGTCGTCATTGACCATCACCTTGGGCACGACGAACAGCGAAATACCCTTCGACGAATCCGGCGCGCCGGGTGTCTTGGCGAGGACGAGATGAATGATATTGTCGGTCAGGTCATGTTCGCCGGCCGAGATGAAGATTTTCGTGCCCGTGATCGCGTAACTGCCATCCGCCTGCGGCTCCGCCTTGGTGCGGATCAGGCCGAGATCGGTCCCACATTGCGGCTCGGTAAGGTTCATCGTGCCGCCCCATTCGCCCGAGACCATCTTGGGGACGTAGGTCTGCTGCTGCTCCGGGCTGCCCTTGGCGATCAGCGCGGCGATCGCGCCGTGGGCGAGACCGGGGTACATCGCGAACGCCATGTTGGCGGAGATCATGAATTCCTGAAACGCGGTCGAAACGACGTGCGGCATCCCCTGCCCGCCATATTCTGCCGAATTGCCGAGTGTTCCCCAGCCGCTTTCGACAAACTGGGTATAGGCTTCCTTGAAGCCTTTAGGCGTCGTCACGCTGCCATCGTCGTGGCGCGTGCAGCCTTCGAGATCACCCGACTGATTGAGCGGAAAGAGCACTTCGGCGACGAACTTGCCGCCCTCTTCGAGCACCGCATCGACGACATCGGGGGTCGCTGCCTCGAAGCCGGGCAGGTTCGCATAGCGATCGAGTCCGACGACATGATCGAGAATGAAGCGCGTGTCGCGCACCGGAGGCGTATATTGTGGCATCGATTATCCTTCTTGTTCTTCCTGCGCCCGACCGGCTTCGAGCACGCCGACGAATTCGGTGAGCTCAGCAATCGCGGCGTCGATATCCTGTTTCTGCGTTTCGAGCAGCGCGATCCGCGCGCGGCTATTGTCGATCGCGGCCTGACGTTGCGCCCGCCGCCCGTCGCCGACATCGTAGAGATCGATCATCTGGCGAATTTCGCCGAGGCTGAACCCAACCCGCTTCCCGCGTAAAATCCACGCCAGCCGGGCACGGTCGCGATGCGTATAAACGCGCTGTGTTCCCCGCCGTTCGGGCGCGATCAGCCCTTCGTCCTCGTAGAACCGCAAGGCCCGTGCGGTAACGCCGAACTCGCTGGAGAGGTCGGAGATCGTAAAATGATGCCGCTCGGGAAGCGGCGGAACGACGGCATAAGCGGGCGTTTCGGCCATGCCATTCTCATATCTCGCCTTTACGTAAACGTCAAGCTGGGCAGAGCGGCGTTCGATCGGGCGCGCGCAGGGTCACCGCTTCGGATCGTGCATCACTGACGTGATCGACCGAGAGCGCGGCGAACGAGGCGCGGCCCCGGCAATAGCGCGCGCAAGCCTCATCGACCGTCGCGGGAAAAATGAGCCGATCGCCGCTCAGTCGGGCGTCAATCCGGCATGCACCAAAATCGATGCGCAACCCATCCTTCCGACGCTCGGCAATCCCGCTCGCTGCGCAATTCTGGCCCGCGCCGTAATCGATCAATGCGCCGACGCGGTATTTACCATCCGCAGCAGGTACGACGCAGACACGGTCGGTAGCGCGGGCCCAGGCACCGACCGGGTCGATCGTGGCGGGATCGACGATCAGCCCCGTCCGTTGCGCTGCGGCTTCCAACGCGCTGCCCGTCGTGCCGTTATCTGAGATCGAAGGCGCGCGCGAACAGCCAGCGATCACCAACACCCCTATGGCGATCGCCGCAGCGCGCCTCATCCAACCGCCACGAGCCGATCGCCCTCGATCCGGCGATAGAAACAGCTTTTCGTTCCCGTATGGCACGCCGGGCCAGCCGGGTCGGCGATGACCCACAGCGCATCCTGGTCGCAGTCGATCCGCATCTCGACGACAGTGAGGACATTTCCCGAGGTTTCACCCTTTTTCCACAGTCGTCGTCGACTGCGCGAGTAAAAATGCGCTTCACTGCTCGCCTGCGTCGCCGCCAACGCCTCGGCGTTCATGTGCGCGACCATCAGCAGCATGCCCTCACGATCGGTCACGACGGCGGTGATCAATCCGGCGGCATCATATTTAGGGTCGAGCATCGGTTCTGTTTCGCGGGGATCGGTCATGCTCGGGCTGTATCAAGCCGTGCCGGGGATCGCCACGCGAATCAGTGGTGATCGCGGATCGCTTCGATCAGTTCGTCCTTGGTCATCGTCGACCGACATTCGATCCCGATTTCGCGCGCTTGGTCGAAAAGGTCATCCTTGGCCCGGTCTTCGAGCGGGCTGCCGCGATGATCCAGCGAACCTGCCGCCTTGGCGTTGGCGATCCGCGCCGCTTTTTCCTTCGATGCTCCGTCTTCGCGCAGATCCTCGTACAGCTTGTCGTCCTTGATTTGTGGTCCGTGGTCCTTTGCCATGATCCGATTTCCTCGCTTTCTTTCAGGGAGAGAACCGACATTTCCGGTATTTGGTCCCTCAACCTGTCACAGATGGCGACAAAGCGATAAGCTGCCCCTATAGGCGGCGCTGCATAACGCGAGCGAGCCGTTGACGATGCTGACCACAAATCCGTTCGAGTCCGCCGAGATGGACGGCGACAAACTTCGCGAGGAATGCGGCGTGTTCGGCGTGTCCGGCAACGACAGCGCGTCGGCGCTCGTCGCGCTCGGGCTGCACGCGCTGCAGCATCGCGGGCAGGAAGCGGCGGGAATCACCAGCTTCGACGGGGATAATTTCCACACGCATCGCGCGATGGGCCATGTCGCGGGCAATTTCGATCGTGACGACATTATCCGCGCGCTGCCCGGTAACGTCGCCTGCGGACATGTCCGTTATTCGACGAGTGGGGAGACCGCGCTGCGGAATGTTCAGCCTCTCTATGCCGATCTACAGTCGGGCGGCTTTGCGATCGCGCATAACGGTAACATCTCGAACGCGATGAAATTGCGCCGGGAGCTGGTGCGGCGTGGGTCGATCTTCCAATCGACCAGCGATACCGAAACGATCATCCATCTGGTCGCGACGTCGAATTACCGCACGTTGCTGGACCGCTTCATCGACGCGCTGAAGCAGGTCGAGGGGGCCTATTCGCTCGTCGTCATGACGCCGGAGGGGATGATCGCGTGTCGCGACCCGCTCGGCATCCGCCCGCTGGTGATGGGCAAGCTCGATGGTGCGGTGATCTTCGCGAGCGAGACGGTGGCGCTCGATGTCGTCGGCGCCAAGTTCGAACGACAAGTCGAACCGGGCGAACTGATCATCGTCCAGGGTACCGAGATCCGGTCGATCAAGCCGTTCCCGCCGATGGCGCAGCGGCCCTGCATCTTCGAATGGGTCTATTTCTCGCGCCCCGATTCGATTGCGGGCGACCAGTCGGTCTATACCGTGCGGAAGGCGATCGGCGCGCAACTGGCGATCGAATCGCCGGTCGAGGCGGACCTCGTCATTCCCGTGCCCGATTCGGGCGTTCCGGCCGCGATCGGTTATGCGCAGGAATCGGGTATTCCGTTCGAACTCGGCATTATCCGATCTCACTATGTCGGGCGCACCTTCATCCAGCCGGGCGATAATGTCCGCCATCTGGGCGTGAAGCTGAAGCACAATGCCAACCGTGCGCTGATCAAGGGCAAGCGGATCATTCTGGTCGACGATTCGATCGTGCGCGGCACGACGAGCCTCAAGATCGTGCAGATGATGCGCGATGCGGGCGCGGCCGAAGTACATATGCGCGTCGCCAGCCCGCCGACGCGGCACAGCTGTTTCTATGGCGTCGATACGCCGGAACGCGCAAAGTTGCTCGCGCACAAGCTGGATGTCGGCGGCATGACCGATTTCATCCATGCGGACAGTCTGGCGTTCGTGTCGATCGACGGACTGTACAAGGCGATGGGCGAACAGCATCGCGCCGACATCCGCCCCAAATATTGCGACGCCTGCTTTACAGGCGATTATCCCACCACGCTGACCGATCAGGACGATAGCGTCGCGGTCGATCAATTCGCGCTGCTCGAAGAGCGCGTCATCTAACAACACGGAGTTTGCATGACCGACCAGCCGCTTGCCGGACAGCTTGCGCTCGTCACCGGGGCCAGCCGTGGCATCGGTGCGGCGACCGCGATCGCCCTCGCCGCGAAGGGCGCCCATGTCGTACTGACCGCGCGGACCGCGAAGGCGCTCGAACAAGTCGAGCAGACGATCTTCGACGCGGGTGGCGCGGCGACGATCGCCCCCCTCGACCTGACGCAGACCGACAGTATCGGCAAGCTGGCGAGCGCGATCGGGGAGCGTTGGCAGGCGCTCGACGTCATGGTGCTCAATGCGGGGATGCTGGGCTCACTCGCGCCGGTCAATGCGATCGAACCGCGTGAGTTCGCGCAGGTGCTGACGCTAAACGTAAGCGCGCCCGTCGCGCTGATCGGGGCGTTCGATGCGATGATGCGCAAGGCAGCGGCGGCGAAGGTGATCGGCGTCACGTCCAGCGTCGGGCGGACGCCGCGCGCCTATTGGGGGGCTTATGGCGCATCGAAAGCGGCGTTTGACACGCTGATCGGGGCCTATGGCGATGAGACGGCGCAGATCAGCCGTATCCGCACCGCGATCCTCGACCCCGGCGCGACGCGGACCGCGATGCGCGCCAAGGCCTATCCCGGCGAAGACCCCGATGCGGTCAAGGCTCCCGAAGTCGTTGCCGACCGGATCGTCGCGATGGCAATCGACGGCTTTCCGGCAGGGCATCGCGAACGGGTCGGCTGACCGCTTAGCCTTTGACGAGCGTTACCTGCGCGACCGTGATTCCGCCGCCGCGAAAGCCGCCTTCGCAATACATCAGGTAATAGCGCCATAAAGCGCGAAAGCGCGCGTCGAGACGTTCGGGGAGCCGCCCGGCGCGATCGGCGGCATCGAACCGGTCGCGCCAGTCACGCAGGGTTTCGGCATAATCGAGCCCGAAATGAACCGTGTCGGTCCAGCGAAGGCCGCGCGCCTCCGCCAGCGCGCGAAAACGGCGCTCGCTCAATAGCATCCCGCCCGGAAAGACATAACGCTGGATGAAGTCGGCGCTTTGGGCATAGGCGTCGAACACATCGTCCGCGATCGCGATATACTGGATCGCCGCGTGTCCACCGGGTTTGAGCAGGCGGGTAATGGCGTCGAGATAAGCGGGCCAGTAACGCTGCCCGACCGCCTCGACCATCTCGATACTCGCGATCGCGTCATAGCTGCCTTGCGCGTCGCGATAATCGGTCAGCGACACGGTAACGCCGTTCAGCCCCGCATTCGCGATCCGTTGATCGATTGCGGCTTTTTGCTCGATCGACAGCGTCAGGCCATGAACATGGCGCCCCCCGCGCGCGGCGAGTTCGGCAAAGCTGCCCCAGCCGCATCCTATTTCGAGGATCGCATCGCCCGGCGCCGTGTGGGTACGATCGAGAACCGCCTGTAGCTTGCGCGTCTGCGCGGTTTCTAGCGTGTCGCCGGGCCGGTAAAGCGCGCTTGAGTAGGTGAGACTTTCATCCAGCCAGAGGCGGTAGAAGTCGTTGCCGAGGTCGTAATGATCCGCGATGTTGCGCCGTGCGCCAGTGCGGTGATTGCGGCGAAGCCAGTGCCAGCCGCGTAGCGCTAGCCGTTGCCACCCCCCGGCGCGCGCCGCGCCGCCAAGCGGCACGCGGTTGCGCATGAACAGGTCGAACAGCGGCACGGGATCGGGGCTCGACCAGTCACCTGCCGCCCAGGCTTCGTACCAGCCGACCGAACCCCCGGTCGCCAATCGCACGAGCGCGCGCCAGCGGTGAAGCGTGACGATCGGGACCGGGCCGGGGCGGCGACCGCCAAGCAACCGCTGCGTGCCGTCGGGCAGATGCGCGTCGATGCCACCTTCTTCCAGTCCAGCGTCGATCCGGTCGAGCAGGCGATGAAAAACCGGCGCAAGCAACCGCGAGGTTCCTGAGCCGCCCCTATCGCTATCGAAATCCCCCCGCGCGTTCATGCGACGCCCAATGCCGCAGCACCGGCGAGTAGGAAAGACCCCGCGCACGGCTCAGCGGATTTTGCCGACCGCCTCCAGCGCACGTTCGCGGGCCTCGCGATGGCCGATGATCTTGGCGGGATAGGCGTCGGGCTTGCATCCGGCGGCTTCGGGATCGTGGATCGCATCGTCGGGCACGTCCGTGAGTTCGGGGACGAATTCGCGAATATACCCTGCCGCATCGAATTTCTCCGATTGGCTGAGCGGCGCCATGATTCGCGAGAACATATTCGAATCGACGCCTGTCCCTGAAACCCATTGCCAATTGACCGCATTGTTGCCGAGATCGGCATCGACGAGGCAATCCCAGAACCAGCGTTCCCCCTCACGCCAGTCGATCAGCAGATGTTTGACGAGAAAACTCGCGACGATCATCCGGACGCGGTTGTGGATCCAGCCCGTCCGCCACAATTGGCGCATGCCGGCATCGACGATGGGGTAGCCGGTCCGCCCCTGCTGCCACGCCTCCAGATCGTTCGTCGAGCGCCGCCATGTCAGATCGTTAAACCGGTCGCGACCATTGGCATCGGGGTAATCGGGCAGTTCGAGCAGGACGCCCGCCGTGAAGTCGCGCCAGGCGAGTTCCTTGCGATAGGTGGTGATCCCCTGCCCCCGCCCGCCGAGCTGGTGCCAGACATCGCGTGGGCTGATTTCACCGAAATGGAGATGCGGCGACAGACGCGACGTGCCCTCTTCAGAGGGAAGGTTGCGGTCATTGTCATAGGCATCGGCGACGCGCGCGAACCGATCGACCGCAAGCGCGGCGGCGTGTTCGCCCGCTTCCCAGACGTCGAATCCCGTGGCCCAATCGGGGCTGGTCGGACGCAAGCTCCAGTCGGCAAGATCGTCACTGGCGGGCCAGGTGTCGGGCGCGTCGATCATGTGTGGCAAAGGAAGCGGCTCCTCGGGCGGCATCTGTTGCGACAGCGCTTTCCAGAAGGAGGAATAAACCTTGTACTGCGTCCCGGACCCCGTCGTGATGTCCTCGATACGCGCGAGGTAATTGCCGTCATGGAGGCAAAGCCCATCGCCCAGCGCATCCTCCGCCGTGCGCCACCACGGTTCGTAATGGCGGATCGCGTTGATGACGGTGGCGCCGGTTTCCTTCCTCAATGCCTTGAGCTGATCGACCGCGTCGCCACGGCGCAGGATCAGGCGGCTGCCCTTGTCCGCGAGCGATGCGGAGAGGCTGTTCAACGCGTGGTGGAGATACCAACGCTGCGCCGCGCCGATGCGCCAATCGCCCGGCGCATCATCGTCGAGAATATAGACCGGAATGACCGGCCCCGCCCCCACCGCCGCGGTCAATGCGGGCTGATCGCGGAGGCGGAGGTCCTGGCGGAACCAGAGGATAACGGGATCGGACATGGTCCCATTACCCCCGGACGGCGTAGCTTGTTCCCTATTCGACGCGGGGCTGTTTCTCGACCTGCCAGGTCTGGCCCTGGCTCAGCAACTTTTGCAGATCGGGTTTCTTGCCTTCGCTCGCGGCCTTGTTCTGCGCGACGACCGCGCTGTCGAAGGTCGGCGCGGGATTTTCGAAGATCACGCCGAGCGCCATTGGAAATTCGCCGAACGGCATTTCGACTAGCATGTGCGCCAAGCCGCGATTGGCCTTGTCATGGATCAGCACACCCGACACGTCACCGTCGACGACATCGACCACCTTTAGCGACAAGCTCTCAACATCGAATGCCAAGCCTTTGGTTCCGCCTGCAAAGACCAGCGGTTTACCCTGCTCGACCCAAAGCTGGGACGTGGCGGCATTGGGCTTGGCCGCGAAAGGCGCGAACACGTCGTCATTATAGACGATGCAGTTCTGGAAAATCTCGACGAACGAGGTGCCTTTGTGCGCGTGCGCGGCCTTGAGGACGCCGACGAGGTTCTTGTGAATGTCGATCCCGCGCGCGACGAACCGCGCGCCGCTGCCGAGCGCGAAGGCGCAGGGGTTGGCGGGGGTGTCGACCGAACCGAGCGGCGTCGAAGGGCTGCGTGTGCCGATGCGGCTGGTGGGCGAATACTGCCCCTTGGTCAGCCCGTAAATCTCGTTGTTGAACAGTAGCACCTGACAATCGAGATTGCGCCGCAACAGATGCATCGTGTGATTGCCACCGATCGACAGCGCATCGCCGTCGCCGGTGATGATCCACACATCGAGATCCGGATTGGCGAGCTTCACCCCCGTCGCGACCGCAGGCGCACGACCGTGGATCGTGTGGAAGCCATAGGTTTCCATATAGTAAGGGAAGCGCGACGAGCAGCCGATACCGCTGACGAAAACGGTGTTTTCGGGTTTGACGCCAAGGTCGGGCATCGTCCGCTGTACCGCTTTCAGCACCGCATAATCGCCGCAACCGGGGCACCAGCGGACTTCCTGATCGGTTTCCCAATCCTTGGGCGTCGTCTTTACGGGGGTCATGTCGTTCATGCGTTGCACTCGGTCTGAATGGTCCCAAAGGTCGCGGTCATGCGATCGCTTCTTCGATCGCGGCCTCGATCTCGGCGATTTTGAAGGGCTGTCCCGACACCTTGTTGAGCGGTTTGGCATCGACAAGGAATTGATCGCGCAGCACGGTCTTGAGCTGGCCGGTGTTCATCTCGGGCACCAGGATACGCTCATAGCCCTTAAGTAGGACACCCAGATTCGCGGGCATCGGCCAAATGTGGCGGATGTGGATATGCGCGACGTCGAGGCCGCGCTTGCGTGCACGGCCTTCCGCAGGTATGCGCCGCGCTCTCCCAGACAGGGGGGCGGCATCACATTCTGAATTTGCATGTCCAATAAATTTGGGGCTCGTGAAAACATGACATGCTCTCACACAAGTGTGATGTCCCCCCCTGTTTTC
>JAPKCG010000366.1 GCA_028823055.1 Sphingomonas bacterium | reverse complement strand
CGGCGGCGAGCACCTTGTTCGCGGTAGCGCTGCTGGCATCGGGGCAGAATTCGACGATCACCGCGACGCTGGCGGGACAGATCGTGATGGAGGGGTTCCTGCATCTGCGAATGTCGCCCGTCCTGCGGCGGTTGATCACGCGCGGGCTGGCGATCGTGCCGACGGTCATCGTCGCGGCGATTTACGGCGAAAGCGGAACCGCGCGGCTGCTGATCCTGAGTCAGGTCGTATTGTCGATGCAATTACCCTTTGCGATCGTGCCGCTCGTCCAGTTCACGTCGGACCGGACGAAGATGGGCGAGCTGGTCAGTCCCGCATGGCTTAAAGGGATTGCGTGGGTGATCGCGGTGCTCGTGATCGTGCTCAACACGAAGCTGTTGATCGATACGATGGCGTAAGCCGCATTATCATCGGCGCAATATCGTGACGCCGACCCTTGGTTCCGGCGCAGCTTTCGGTTAACGGGCTGGCCATGTCGAACCGTCCGAAAACGCTGTACGAGAAAATCTGGGACGCGCACGTTGTCGAACGTCGCGACGATGGCACTTGCCTCATCTATATCGACCGTCACCTCGTCCATGAAGTGACGAGCCCGCAGGCGTTCGAGGGGCTGCGCGTCGGTGGGCGGAAGGTTCGCCGCCCCGAGCTGACGCTGGCGGTGCCCGATCATAATCTGCCGACGACGCAGCGGGTGGATGCGGCGGGTGCGCTGCTCCCCATCGCCGATCCCGACAGCGCGCAGCAGCTTGATGCCTTACGCCGCAACACCACCGAATTCGGGATCGATTATATCGACGCGGCGGCGGTGGAGCAGGGGATCGTCCATGTCGTCGGGCCTGAGCAGGGTTTCACACTGCCGGGAACGACGCTCGTCTGCGGCGACAGCCACACCTCGGCGCATGGCGCGCTTGGCGCGCTGGCGTTCGGCATCGGGACGAGCGAGGTCGAACATGTCCTCGCGACGCAGACATTGCTGCTCCAGCAAGCCAAAACGATGGAAGTGCGCGTCGACGGCGCGCTCGGCTTTGGCGTGACGGCCAAGGACGTGATCCTCGCGATCATCGGGAAAATCGGCGCGGCGGGGGGCACGGGCCATGTCATCGAATTTACCGGTGAGGTCATCGCTAGACTGTCGATCGAAGGGCGGCTGACGATCGCGAACATGTCGATCGAGGGTGGTGCGCGCGCGGGGCTGATCGCGCCCGACGAGACGACCTTCGCCTATCTCAAGGGGCGTCTGATGGCCCCGCAGGGTGCGTCATGGGATGAGGCGGTCGCGTGGTGGCGGACGCTGCCGACCGATGCGGGCGCGGTGTACGACAAGAGCGTGAGATTGGACGCGACCGACATCGCACCGTCGCTGACGTGGGGGACGAGCCCCGAGGATGTCGTGCCGATCACCGGGGTCGTCCCGTCCCCCGACAGCTTCGCCGATCCCAGCAAGCGCGAAGCGGCGCAAAAAAGCCTCGATTATATGGGGCTGACCGCGGGCACCGCGATGCGGGACGTGCCCGTCCAGCATGTCTTTATCGGCAGCTGCACGAACAGCCGCATCGAGGATCTGCGCGCGGCCGCCGCGGTCGCCGACGGACGCAAGGTAGCCGATGGCGTGCGCGCGATGGTCGTGCCCGGATCGGGCCTCGTCAAACGACAGGCGGAGGCGGAGGGGCTCGACCGGATCTTCACCGAGGCAGGGTTCGAATGGCGCGAACCTGGCTGTTCCATGTGCCTCGCGATGAACCCCGACAAGGTGCCGCCGGGCGAACGATGCGCCTCGACCAGCAACCGCAATTTCGTCGGGCGACAGGGGCCGGGCGCGCGCACGCACCTGCTCAGCCCGTCGATGGCGGCGGCGGCGGCGGTGACGGGGCGATTGAGTGACGTGCGCGATTTGATGCGTTAAGGATAAGTCCGGACGTAGTTTTCCAGGGGGCGTGACGATGAAGCGTGTTTTCATATTGCTGATTGCCGGGACCGTATTGAGCGGCGTCGCCGCCTATGCCGCGACGCAGCGGGTCGAGGCACAGGAGGTTTCCCCATCCACCCCGGTCTTGCAGACCCGGTGATGCGATTGCCGAAGCTGGCGGCCGTGTTCGGCGCGGCGATGATGGTGATGGGGCAGGCCGCCCCGCCTCCGCCTACACCCGTCAAATTGTGGCGGCTGGATTGCGCGCGGCAGGGCAAGAATATCGTCGAGGACCTCAATCGGTTCTCGGACACGCGCGCCTATACCGGGCAGAGCCGTGAACTGACCGCGAGCTGTTACCTGATCGCGCATGGCGCGACGTACATGCTGTGGGACAGCGGCTATCCGCAGGCCGCACCGGGATCGTCGGACAAGCCGCTCAATGCGACGATCGTCGCGCAATTGAAGCAGATCGGGGTGCGCCCCGAACAGGTGTCGATCGTCGGAATCAGCCATTATCACGGCGATCATATCGGTCAGGCGCGTGACTTTCCGGCGGCGACGCTGATGATCGGCAAGGGCGATTACGACGCCTTGTCCGCGACGCCGCCGCACAACGGGGCGAACCCTGCGCCGCTCGCCAACTGGATCGGTGGGCCGGGCAAAAGCGATGTCGTCAGCGGGGACAAGGACGTGTTCGGTGACGGCAGCGTGATCATGCTCAACATGCCCGGCCATACGCCGGGTCATCATTCGTTGCTGGTGACGCTCCCCAAGACGGGCAAGGTTCTGATTTCGGGCGACGTGGCGCATTTCCGCGAAAATCTGGCGAGCGATGGCGTGCCGACGTTCAACACCGACCGCGCCGATTCGCTCGCGTCGATGGATCGGTTTCGCGCGATGGGAAAGAATGTAAACGCGATCGTCATTATCCAGCATGACCCGCGCGACATCGCCAAATTGCCTGATTTCCCGCGGGCCGCCGAATAATGGAGGCGGTGACGAAAGTAGAAGGTCGCGCCTACCCCTGGGGGGCGAAGAACGTCGATACCGACGTCATCATCCCCGCGCACTGGCTCAAGACGATCACGCGCAACGGGCTGGGGCGCGGCGCGTTCGAAACCGTTCGGCGCGAGCCCGGCAATATTTTCGACGATCCCG
Organism: Sphingomonas bacterium; assembly: GCA_028823055.1. GTDB lineage: Bacteria > Pseudomonadota > Alphaproteobacteria > Sphingomonadales > Sphingomonadaceae > Sphingomonas. The sequence continues at coordinate 387 of JAPKCG010000366.1, read as the reverse complement.
CTTATGCGGGCAGCCCGATCCTGATCGCTGGCGACAATTTCGGATGCGGATCGAGCCGCGAACATGCCGCCTGGGCCTTGGTCGACATGGGCGTCACGGCGGTCATCGCGCCCAGCTTTTCGGATATTTTCTCAGGCAACGCGGTCAAGAACGGGATCGTCCCCGTCGTCTTGCCGCAAGAGGCGATCGATCGATTGATCGAGGCGGCGAAAACCGAAGAGATCACCGTCGATCTGGAAACGATGACGGTGACCACCCCGTTTCAGGACCGTTTCACCTTCACCCTCGATCCGTTCCGTCGTCAGTGCCTGATGGAGGGGCTGGACGAGGTCGGGCTGACACTGGCAAGGGATACCGCGATTTCGAAATTCGAAGGCGCGATGAACC
>JAPKCG010000365.1 GCA_028823055.1 Sphingomonas bacterium | reverse complement strand
GCCATGTCCGAACCTGAAACCGAGAATGACGGCCAGACTGGACCGGAACTGATTGCATCAGCTGACGATCTGCGGGCGATCGACCTCCGAACCGTACTTCACGACCTTGACCGCGCCGATGACTACGCCGCAGAACAAGCCTTGTCCAAGGCGGCCGACGCGGCGGCGGGGGCGGGCAACAAGGCCGCCGAACGCGGCTACAGACTGCTTATGCTACTCTGCACGCTGCACCTGCGGGTCGACGATCCGGCCGAAACATGGGGTCCACGCTGGCAATCGCCCGAGGGCCGGTCCTATACAGGCAGCGATTTCCGGGGTGAGCAGGCCACCGTGCTCGGCGGTTTCATCGATCATATCTCGCATCCGGTGCTACGCGCGCGCGTCGCGGATGTGGTCTGGTATAACGATCGAAGCCAGCGCGGAGCCGTCTCGGCCGCGATCTCCGCTTATTGCGAGACAATCGCTCGCAGGATCGACGGCACGTTCTCGCCGCGGTTCGAAGACCACGACGACAGCGTGCTCGAAATGGTCGATTTATTCCATCGTGCTTTGCAGCTCCATGCACTGTCCCGACGACGCGAGCCATTGTCGCAGGACATCAGAACTACCTTCGAAGCGCTATACGAACGGACCGGGCTGACGAGTCAGTACGTCGCTTTCGAGAAGACCGCGTATCTCGGCATCCGCTACGCACTTGCCGAGTGGTCGCGAGTAGCTCCCGAGGCCGAGCAGCTGGCCGAAGGGCGCGCCGGCGGCGACTATCCGATGGCGGTTCAGGGCATCTGGGATCTCGCAGCCAAGGGGTATGCGTCGCTCGGCGATGATCCGGCCAAGCGACGATGCCAAGTTCGATCGGTTGATGAAACGCTGCGCATGCGTGAGCAGGTCGGATCGTCCTCGGCCCAAGCGTATTGGACGCGCAAGGCGGTTGGTGAGCTACGCGCTGCTGGCGGCTTCAAGGATCGGATCGAGGTGCTGCGCACCGAATTGCGCAACTTGCAGGATGCGGCGCTCGATGAATACGGTCAGTTCAGCATCCCGCTTGATCTCTCGGCTGAGCGCAAAGGGACAATCGAGCTGTTTGAAGGGTTGACGCTCCCCGACATCCTGCTGCAGTTCGCGATCTTCGCTACGCGGCACGGCAAGCCCGAGGCGATCACCACTGACGGGCTGCACTCGTACCGCGCGGCGATGAAAGAGCTAGGCAACGAGGAAAAGCAGGACATCGGCCGCTGGGCCAACAACCGGGTGGAGAACAGCCATCTGCCATTCCGACGACGGGAACGGGCAATGCTCCGGTTCAGGCGAATGAAGACGCTACAGAAATTCGCCTCGGTGCACGCCAACGTGCACAACCACTTCAATCTCGAACGCCATCTCGTCGATCGGCAGACCTACAAGAAAAGACGCTCCGCCGCGCTGGCGGAGTGGCGGATCCTTGCAAGCCAGGTCGCCGCGCTCAAAGCCAGGGCTGCATCGTGGAGAGACCGGTTCGCATTAGACTGACAGCACCCGGGGGGCAGATCAGCTCGCGAACCCATCATGCCCACCGGAATTCGGACAGTCTGCTCCCAGGCTCGTGCCCACATCCGCCATGGCGCGGGCCACCAAAACCGGCCGGAAACCGAAAACCCCATAGCGCATCGCCTGCGGCCCGCGGGTTCGGGCTTCCAAGACTTTCGTACGCCTGCCGGCATCCGAAACTCTTCAGGAGAGCGGAACGGCGGCTTATGTCGTCGCGTATGACGTGAACCGCCGTTTGTTCATGAAGCCTGCCATGGCAGCTATACGCCCCAGTTCAGACAAGCGCCTTTGCTTCTGCCGTGCCCGCTAGAAGCCGCCTAGCAGTTCACGCCCACAGCTCGCCAGGCATACAAACTTCCACGCAATTTCAGTTATTTATTATTAACCAATATCCGACAAATGCGTAAATTGCTGAATGTTGGTAGGTTCATAAGATGGCAGGTCCTCGCGCTAAAGCGGCACAACTGATTTCACACGTTATTGGAGATAATCGAGGATCCGCTATCGCCATGATGGCGGCCGGCTTGATCCCCGCAATTATTGGGCTGGGATCGTCTATCGATGCTGGACGAATTTATGTAGTAAAATCACAGTTGCAGGCAGGAGTAGACTCGGCAGCGCTTGCAGCTGCGCGAGCATATACGATCAGCGGGTCGGCGTCGAATTCACGCGAAACTCAGGCTGATTCGTATTTTTACGATAACTTTCCTGCTGGTTATCTTGGCTCGCGCGACCTGGTCCTCTCTAAAACCTTCACCGTGGTCAATACCCGCAACACCAGCCAGATTACAGCTACCGTCAACCTTCCCATGTCGTTTATGCGCGCGTTCGGGTTCGACGTTCAGCCGATCAAGGCAACCGCCAAAGCTGAAATTCAACCGCACCCACTTGAAGTGATGATGGTCCTCGACAACACGGGATCACTAAAGGCTAACTTGCCACGTGACAGTAACGGCGTGGTGAAAACGAGGATAAATGCTTTAAAGGATGCGTCAAAATCATTTTTTGACGTACTTTATCAAGGCGGCTCGACCCGCTCCGACCTGGCAATCGGCATGGTAATGTACGACATCACCGTCAACGTCGGCAAATTGCTTACGCAGTGGCGATCCAGCTCGGTCGTTCCGATGTTCGGGTTCAACGACGGTTACTCGGACAGCTATGCCGGTACCTGGCCAGCTAACCACCTCGCGTGGAAGGGATGCGTTTTCGATGACGCCACCGTTAAAGACGTTAACACAACCGAGACATACCGGGAGCCGGGTGCCTGGGACATTGATCGAACCTTGCCAGGTGAGGGCGCTCATCCCCCCGTGCAGCCTTACTTCATCCCGCCAATGTACGTTCCCAAACTCAGTGCTTCGTCGGCGACAGCTAGCGAAATGGCGAGCCCAAACAGCGATTATTATCGAGTTGCAAACATAGAGCCAGGTAATAATCTATATCAGCTAAATACAACCTACTACGATTATATGTTGAATTATGACTTTTACGGTATTAACTTCGCAAACAATCCGTATCGACGTTGGTTATACAAAGCATATATAGGCCTGAACAACGGACCAGCGAATGCTGGTGATGATGTGATTACGTTGCCAAATGGCGGTTATTATGATTCATCGGTACCCTATAACTTCACCACTAATACGGGTGCGCAGTTTAGGATAAACTACAATCGTATTCCGCAGTTTAATGCGAACTGGAAGTTCGCTACCGAATATACGATCAATAGCAAGGGTGGCGATATAGATAATTCTAACGCGAACCAGACGCCACCACCTTCTCCTAATTGGCAATGCCCCGAAGAAGCCGTGCCGGTGGGCTACGGGCGTGATAAGAACTTTTACTATAACAAGATCGACAGTTCGAACGCGGCCATATACCCCGCCAACGGAACGCTGCACCACGCCGGGCTATTGTGGGGCTATCGGTTGCTGG
>JAPKCG010000364.1 GCA_028823055.1 Sphingomonas bacterium | reverse complement strand
CGCTCCCGAGGCGGCCTTACGACCAAGATCCACGTCGTCGTCGACGCGCAAGGACTGCCGATACGGCTCGGCCTGACCGCTGGACAGACACACGACGGCCAGGTTGCCGACCGCCCGCTCGATCATCTTGGCCCGCGCACTATCGTGCAGCCTGCCGGCAGGGCTGGCGTAGCCTTGCGCGTGATCATTGCCGCAGTGAGTTCCGGGATGTGCCTGCGCTCCATCGCCGTCTTGGCGGGCCAAGCTGGCAGTGCAGCATCCGCCGCCGCAATGGCCGGTGAACCGGTCCAAGCGGCGTCGATCAGTCATCGCTGAAGCGGCGGTGTAGCGCGACGATCTGGATGAGAAGCGGGCGACGATCAGGATGAGAACTGATGATCGCGGCTATTGGTTGATGGCCGCTCTGTTTGACGCTGGCAAGTTCTACATATCGGTTTGATTGTCGCGGGGCGACGATTGCCCGGCGGTTTTGATTGTCGCGTAGGTTGGCGGCCGACCGGCGCCCTTTTGACGCTGGATGGCGGTCCGTCGGCGATAGCTTTCAACGTTCATCTCAAAGATCGTAGCGTGGTGAACGAGGCGATCGACGGCCGCGAGCGTCATAGCCGGATCTGGGAAGATCCGGTTCCATTCGCCGAACGGCTGATTGGCGGTGATCAGCGTGGAGCGCTGTTCGTAGCGTGCGCTGATCAGCTCGAACAGGACAGACGTTTCGGCCTGGTCCTTGGTGACGTAGGCCAGGTCATCCAGGATCAGCAGATGATATTTATCGAGCCTCGCGATGGCGGCCTCAAGACTCAACTCGCGCCGCGCGACCTGCAGCTTCTGGACGAGGTCCGATGTTCGGGCGAACAACACCCGCCAGCCATTTTCGATAAGCGCCAGACCGATCGCGGCGGCCAGATGGCTCTTGCCGCCGCCGGGCGGCCCGAACAGGATCAGGTTGGCGCCCTGTTCGAGCCAACCATCGCCGGCGCAGATTGCCATGACCTGCGCCTTGGAGATCATTGGCACGGCATCGAACGCGAAGCTGTCGAGCGTCTTGCCGGGGGGCAGCTTCGCTTCCTTGAGATGCCGCTCGATCCGGCGCCGGTCGCGTTCGGCGATCTCGTGTTCGGCCAAAGCCGCAAGGAAGCGCGCGGCGGGCCATCCTTCCTTGTCGGCGCGCGCAGCGATATCGGGCCAAGTCTGCTTGATCGCCGGCAGACGCAGATCGTTCAGGATGAGGGTGAGACGCTGGGCGTCGACGGACCTGGTGGTGTCGCTCATGCCGCCACCCCGCCCAGCAGGATGTCATAACCGGACAGTGGGGCGAGCGTGACCACGATCTCGGGAAGCGTTGCGGGGTCGGGCGCAAAGCGTGTTCGCAGCGCTGCCATGTCCGGCAAGCGGCCCGCGGCCAGATCGGCATCGAGGATGTCGGCAAGCTCCGCCTCGCAGGCACGTTCGTGCGCCAGCGCGAGCAGCTCCACCATCATCCGGCACGCGGCCCGCTCGGATATCCGCTCGATCAGACGCTCGAACATCCGGCGATAGGCCTCGCGTGGGAACAGCGCGTCGCGATAGACCAGGCCGACAAGCGCCATCGGCTTGCGTCTGAGCGAGCGGATCACATGACGATAATCAACGACATGACCATGCTTGCCGTTTGCGGATGCCCGCCCGCGCGTCAGGGTCATGAGCGGTGTTCCGCCCAGCAGCAGATCGAGCCGGTCGTCATACAGTCGGACACGGAGGCGATGACCGATCAGCCGCGAAGGCACCGTGTAGAACACCTTTCTGAGCGTAAATCCGCTGGTTGAGGTGACCGTGACGATCGTCTCCTCGTAATCGGAAGTTCGCCGGTCAGGTAGCGCCTGGAGGCAGGCACGCTCAGCATCTATGCGCGCGGCATTGCGCCGGTTCTTCGCCGCGATCACCTCGTCGACGAAGCTGCGATAATCGGCGAGATCGTCGAAGGAAGCAGATCCGCGCATCAGCAATGCATCGCGCATCGTCTTCTTGAGATGACCGTGTGCGCTCTCGATCGATCCATTCTCATGCGCGACCCCGCGATTGTTGCGGCTCGCAGTCATGCCGTAATGCTCGCACAGCGCATCGTAGCGCCGGGTGAGGTCAGTACGGGCATCAGTGTCGAGATTGCGGAACGCCGCCGACAGGCTGTCGCTGCGATGATCGAGCGGGCTGCCGCCCAGCGCCCACAACGCGTTCTGCAGCCCCTGGGCAAGCGCAACATAGCTCTCGCCGCCCAGGATCACATGAGCATGCTCGAAGCCCGACCAGACCAGGCGGAAGTGATAAAGCCGGTGCTCGAGAACGCCCCCTGCGACCATGACGCCAAGATCGGCCATATCGGTAAAGTCCGACAGCCCCATCTTGCCGGGCTCATGCGTCTGGCGGAAGATCACCTCCTGATCTTCCCCATGAAGCGCGCGCCAGGCGCGGATGCGCCGCTCCATCGTTCGCCGCACCCCAGCACTGAGATCGGGATGGCGCCGCTGCATCTCCTCGAAGATGGCCACCGCGCGCAGGCCCGGCGATGCCTTCAGCATCGGCACGATCTCGGCATCGAAGATATTGGCCAGAGGATCGGGACGCCGCCGACCGCGCGGCTCGGCCCCTTGCGATGGAAGCTCGGGTTCCAGCGCGAGCCGGTAACCTGTTGCCGTGCTGAACCCGGCCCTGGCTGCCGCTACCGCGACGCCGTCATTGTGTCGGAACTTCATGAATAACCTCATCTGATGATCGGTGACATGGCGGCCGGACATCCAGAACTTCCTCTCTGAGCGAAGAAGCCCGGGAATACCCGGTCGGCCGTGATCATCAGCGGCAACGCCCCAAAAGGAACGCGCTATCGTGAGGGGCTACGCCGGCTCCGGGCTACGCCCTGCGCCGCCGCACCCCCTCACGATTCTCATCTTGATTGTCGCTGCGCTCGCATCCTGATTGTCGCGCTGCACGGCGGGTCGGTGCCGGAAGGGATGACGGCCATGAAGACACCTATAAGCATCGTGTGCACCATCAACGCAGGGGGACAGCGGCAGGGTGCACAGATGATAGGCGCTTATCCCAACCTCTACGCATTGGATGATCGCTGCCGACAGATCGCCAACAAAATCCTATTTGTCACTTTCTATAACAGTTATATCGTTTAATTATAGACCTTATCCTATTGTTATATGTATAGATTTATAAGGCAATATGTAGGCCCTTTGAGGCCTTTGGAGCGCACCGATGACTGGTCCAAACCACATTCTGCTGCTCGCCTATGCGGAAGCACAAGCTGCGCTTGAGCGGGTCGAGGAGCGACGGCGGCTCAGTCCAGTTCGCGATCCTTGGCGGACACGATGCCTCATAGCCGAACGCCAGGCAATGGCACGCATCGACGGGCGACTACTCGACGACTTGGATGTCCATGTCAGCGGCAGGGGTATGGTATCCACTACACCCTTCGACCTCAGTCACGCACGC
>JAPKCG010000363.1 GCA_028823055.1 Sphingomonas bacterium | reverse complement strand
GCCGCCGCAACGCAAGGTCTGGCCGGGCGCGATCTTGCCGAAATGGCGATTTGCTGTTCGGCGGGCGCGAAGGCGGTTGGCACCGGGCGGCACTGGATCGCCGATTCGGGTGTCATGGCGCGTGTCCTTTCCTATGCCCGCGATCTCGACATTGCGGTCGTCACCCATGCCGAGGATGGCGGGATGACGGGCGATGCGGTCGCAACCGATGGCGAAACCGCAACCCGACTCGGGCTCGCCAGCGCACCTGCCATCGCCGAACCGCTTGCGATCGCGCGTGACCTGATGCTCGCCGAGGAAAGCGGCGCGCGGCTCCATATCCGCCAGGTGACGACCGCTGCGGGATTCGATCTCGTCCGTGCGGCAAAACGACGCGGCGTGCGGGTGACGTGTGGGATTACCCCTGCCCACCTGCACCTTTCCGATATCGCGATGAGCGATTTTCGCACCTTTGCGCGCCTGTCGCCGCCACTACGTTGCGAGGCTGACCGTCAGGCCGCGCTCGCCGCGATCGCCGATGGCACGATCGACGTCATCGCTTCAGGGCATGACCCGCGCGGCGCGGAGGAGAAGCGCCTGCCCTTCGCCGATGCCGCGCCCGGCATGGCAGGTGCCGAAACGCTGCTCGCCTTGTCGCTCATGCTCGTCCGTGACGGGTTGCTCCCGATCGAGCGGTTGTTCGATTTGCTCGCACGAAATCCTGCGACGATACTGGGGTTGAACACGGGCACGCTGGTGCCCGGAATGCCCGCCGATCTGCTGTTGTTCGATCAGCACGCACCGTGGCAAATCGATGGCGCGGCCTTCGTCGCCGCAGCGGACAACACGCCCTTCGACGGACTTCCCGTCGAAGGGCGTGTGTTGCGCGTCTGGAAAGGCGGACGCGAGGTCCGCTAGCCTTGCGTCAGCGCGACGCCATCTGCGTCTTTGCGGGGACAAGCCATTTCGCGACGGCGTCACCCGCATCCTTGCGAACGAAACAGGCACCACCCTTCGCGCGGACCGAGCGGCATAGGCGATCCGCATCGCCACGTGCGAAACCACCGACCGACAGGCGATAGAACGACCCCGACTTCGAAGCGAAATTCGCGCCGGTCGGGCTCAGCTCCCTCAGCGCGGCGTAGCGATGCTGAATTCGCGACCAGCCATCGCGCGCGACAGCGGCATTTTCATAGGCGCCGAACTGTACATACCAGTCACCCTGCGCTGAAATCGGCTTGACAATGCTGGGATCCGACCCGGCAACCGGGGTTGGCGCGGCGACAGGCGCTCTGACCTTGGCGACCATTATCTTCATGGCGCCCGCCGCCGGGCGGATCAGGCGAACGGGGATTTGCTGAACGACCTCCTGCGCGGGGCCGAAGACGATGCCGCTGGGCGCGGCAGCGACCTTAACGGGCGGCGCATCGTCGCCATGAATCGTTTTGGCGGCGATCGCCACCGGCACCACCGGTGCGACCGGCACGCCGATGGGGACCGAGGCGTTGAGTGCCAGCGCGACAGGCTGGCCCTGATCCGCGACGGGGGTCACGCCAAGCAATGTCGCAACCTGATCCGCCGCATGATCGGGCTGCGCAAACTGTGCCCAGCTCGCCAGGCGCGCATCGACATCGGCGGGCGACATATCGACCGCCGCGGTAAGCCGCGCCGCCTCCCAATTGCCCGCGAGCGCAAAGCTCAGCGCAAGATTCTGGCGCAATTTAGCGTCTGCCCGTGTCGTCCGTGCCGCCTGGGTCAGGATCGCGACCGCTCCCGATGGATTGCCCGCCAGCGCCAGGGCGAGTCCAAGGTCGCTTGCGGGAATGTCGTGCGCGTACAGATCCAGCGTGTTGCGTGCTGTCGCCCAGTCTCCCGACGCGGTCTCTGCGAGCGCCAGATTAAGGGCGGCCTTGCCCACGATCGCCTGATCGTTCGGCGACAATTGGAGGACATCCGAATAGGCCTGCCGCGCCGACACGAACCGGCCCGCCGACAGATAGGCCTGACCCAGGAGCATCCGGTAACCTGCATTGCGCGGCGACAGCTGCACCGCCGATTCCGCTAAGCGAATGGCCGTCGGGGCGTTACCCTTCGCCAGCGCCTTCGACGCTTTGGCTGCGTCCGATGCCGCTTGCTTGTCGACGACCTTCACGTTGCGGTCGCTCGCCGATGCGATGCCCTGGCCGCCCCCGGCGGTGCAGCCGACCATCGTGCCACCCATCATCAGGGCCGACACGCTCAGCGTTGCGATCATACGATGCTTCATCGACTTATCCCCTTGATCACCGATTGCGGCCCGGCGCGGCCTGAGCGAGTTGGTCGACCATCAGGTCGACCTCAGGCACCGCGTCGAGCAGTGCGTCGAGCGCCTGCGTCACGAGGTCCTGTGCGGAACGATTGGTAAGCGCCGTCGCTAATCGAAGCTTCAGATGACGATCGGCATCGACGCGCAGCGTGAAGGCGACCTTGCCCTGCTGCTGCGTTTCGCGCTTCAGGCGCGTCGCGGTCGGCACCGACACGGATTTTTCGACGGCAGGTGCCTCGATTGACGCGACCAGCGCTTCGCGTTCGAGGAGAACGGGCGGCGTCTGAATGGCGGTTGTCTCGGCGGTAGCGGCTGTGGGTCGTAGGGGTGCCTCCGCCGGTTCCGATGCCGCCGGGTGAGCGGCGCCCATGTCATTCCAGCCAAGATCGTCGAGGCCCGGCGGCATCGCGCCAAAGCCGCCAAAACCCTGACTGCGCATGGCGGGGCGCGCCTGACCCTTGCGAGCGAGCAGGCTGGAGGAGAGCGAGCCGAGTGATTTTGCTGTGGACACCATATCAGCCCCCCACGACCCGGCGACCGAAACCGCCGCCAGCCGGCCGCGCGCCGAAACCGGGCACCGCCGACGGCACCGAAAAGACGGTGCGCCGGAAATTCTTTTCGAGGCGATCGGCGATATATGTCCACAGCGCTTCGACCTCGGCGGCCGACTTACTCTTGGGATCGCATTCCATCACCGTCCGGCCATCAATCATCGATGCGGCGAAGTCGGTCCGCTGATGCAGCATGACCGGCGCCACGGTGCCGTGCTGCGACAGGGCGACGGCGGCATCGCTCGTGATCCGCGCCTTGGGCGTCGCGGCGTTGACGACGAAGATCAGCGGCTTGCCCGCCCGGTCGCACAAATCGACCGTCGCCCCCACCGCGCGAAGATCGTGCGGGCTCGGGCGCGTCGGCACGACGATCAGTTCGGCAACCGATATGACGCTCTGAATCGCCATCGTGATCGCTGGCGGGGTATCGATCACTGCCAGTTTGAAACCCTGCTGCCGGAGAATTTCGAGGTCGGCACCGAGCCGGGCGACCGTCGTCTGGCCGAATGCGGGATATTCTTCGGTTCGCTCGTTCCACCAATCCGCGAGCGAGCCTTGCGGATCGATATCGATCAGCACGACCGGCCCATGTCCCGCGCGCTGCGCTTGAACGGCGAGGTGGCCGGACAATGTCGTCTT
>JAPKCG010000029.1 GCA_028823055.1 Sphingomonas bacterium | reverse complement strand
GCTTGACCTGAACGAAGGGGCGGCTCCTGTTCGGGGCTCTTCGTCCGGCGAACCTGTTTATGCCGTCGATGCGGTCCGGATCGGAAGCTGGGAATGGGATGTCGTCGCCGACCGTGTAACGGCGGATCCGACATTCGCGGCGCTCTATGGCGTCGATGCGACCACCGCCATGACGGGTGCGCCACTCTCGGCGTTCTTTGGCAACGTCCATCCCGATGATATTCCCCGCGTAAGGAAACAGATTGCCCTGGCGTTGAAACAGGGTGGTCCGTTCGACGCGGATTATCGTTTATGTCGCCCGAACGGCAGGGCGGTATGGGTTTCGGCCCGCGGTTTTTGCCATCACGACGACGCTGGCCGACCAGTGCGCTTTCCCGGCGTCAGTTTCGACATCGACATGGATCGGCGTGCCGCCGACCGGATGGCAGCCTTGGTAAAACTGGGCGATGAGTTGCGACAGCCGGGCGATCCCGCCGATCTGGCGTTCGCATCGGCGCGACTGTTGGGCGAAACGCTGGAAGTAAGCCGCGCTGGCTATGGCACGATCGATGCCGCGTCGGAAACGATCCTGATCGAACGCGACTGGAACGCGCCGGACATTGCGAGCATCGCGGGAACGCTGCATTTTCGCGATTACGGCACCTATATCCGGGACCTGAAACGCGGCGATACCGTCGCGGTCGGCGATGCCTATGACGATCCGCGGACCGTCGACACGGCTGATGCGCTCAGCGCGATTTCCGCGCGGTCTTTCGTCAACATGCCCATTACCGAACAGGCAGATTTCGTGGCGATCATCTTCGTCAATTGCGCCGGACCGCGCGCATGGACTGAGGATGAGATAACGTTCATCCGCGACGTGGGTGAGCGGACACGCGATGCGGTCGAACGGCGCCGCGCCGAAGCCGAACTCGCCGCGCTCAACGCCCGTCTCGAAGCGGAAGTAGAGGCACGTACCAACGAGTTGCTCGTCGCCGAAGATTCGTTGCGTCAGGCGCAGAAGATGGAGGCGGTTGGCCAGCTGACGGGGGGCTTGGCACATGATTTCAACAATTTGTTGACCGGCATTACCGGCGCGATCGAGATGATGCAGGTTCGGATCAAACAGGGCCGGACGGGCGATCTCGACCGCTATGCCGCCGCCGCGCAGGGGGCCGCCAAACGCGCCGCCGCGTTGACCCATCGCCTGCTTGCTTTCTCACGCCGGCAGACGCTCGACCCAAGGCCGACCGACATCAACCGACTGGTTCAGGGGATGGAGGACATGATCCGGCGCACCGTCGGCCCCGAAATCAACGTCGAATTCGTCGGGGCGACGGGACTGTGGACCGCGATGGTCGATGGCAACCAGCTTGAAAATGCCCTCCTCAACCTGTGCATCAATGCGCGCGATGCGATGCCCGACGGCGGCCGAATCACGATCGAGACCGCAAATAAATGGCTCGATGAACGCGCCGCCAAGGTGCGCGATCTGGAGCCCGGCCAGTATCTGTCGCTATGCGTCACCGACACCGGCACCGGAATGGCGCCAGAGGTTCAGGCGCGCGCGTTCGACCCCTTTTATACGACAAAGCCGATGGGGGAGGGGACGGGGCTAGGCCTGTCGATGATCTATGGATTTGCGCGCCAGTCCGGCGGGCAGGCGCGGATTTATTCGGAGCTGGGGACGGGTACGACGATGTGCATTTACCTGCCGCGACTTTATGATGATGCCGAGGGCAAGGGTGACGACAAGGCGAGCGCGGCACCCGTGATCGTTACCGGCCCGCGGACGGTGCTGGTCGTCGACGACGAACCGACGATCCGGATGCTTGTCATCGAAATTCTCGAAGAGATGGGCCACACCGTGCTTGAGGCGGGTGACGGCGCCGCGGCGCTGCGCGTCCTGCATACCGGCGCACGGATCGATTTACTCGTCACCGATATCGGTCTGCCCGGATCGATGAACGGGCGGCAGGTCGCGGACGCCGCGCTGGCGTTGCTTCCCAAGCTGAAGATATTGTTCATCACCGGCTATGCCGAAAATGCGGTGATCGGAAATCGCCAGCTCGAACCGAATATGGCGCTGGTGACGAAACCGTTCGCGATGGACACGCTGTCTCAACGGATCGCGGCGATGATCGAGGCAGGCGACGAATAACGGCTATTTCTTGACTAAGGACAGTGGAGGCGGGGCGTTGGAACGGCTAAAGCCGCGATCGTGACGAAACGCCTGCGCCTTCCAGGATCGACCGCGGTTGCGATGATGTCGATATTGCCGGGTGGCTGCGCGCCCGCCCTGCTCGATCCGGCCGGTCCCGTCGCGGCGGGGGAAAAGACGATCCTTACCAACGCGCTAGGCATCATGTTGCTGATCGTCGTGCCGACGATCGTTGCGACGATCGCTTTCGCCTGGTGGTTTCGCGGCGGCAACGCCCGCGCGCACCGGCGGCCCGAATGGTCCTATTCCGGCAGGCTTGAATTGCTCGTCTGGTCGGTGCCGTTGCTGATCATCATTTTCCTTGGCGGCATGGGCTGGATCGGAAGCCACCAGCTTGACCCGACGAAACCGATCGCGGCAAAAGCGCCGACGATGACGGTGCAGGTCGTCGCGCTCGATTGGAAATGGCTGTTCATCTATCCCGATCAGGGGGTCGCGACGATCAATCACCTCGTCCTTCCCGTCGGCACCCCGATCGCCTTTCACGTCACGTCGGCGACGGTCATGAACAGTTTTTTCGTGCCGCAGCTGGGTAGCCAAGTTTACGCGATGGCGGGAATGGATGCCAAATTGCATCTGATGGCGGATCGCGCAGGACGCTTTCGCGGTCTTTCGGCGCATTATAGCGGGGCGGGGTTCGCCGATATGAACTTCGCGGTCGACGCCTTGCCACCTGCGCAGTTCGCCGACTGGGCGGGGCAGGCGAGGAAGGGCGGACCGGTGCTCGACGGCGCGGCCTATCTCCGTCTCGCCAAGGCGACGGACACGATGAAACCGATGGCCTTTGCCCGTGTTCAGCCCGGTCTGTTCGCGGCGGCGGTGCGCGAAGCAGGCGCGCCGGTCCACGAAGTCGCGACCGATGGCAGGGAGCAGTAACGCGATGTTCGGCAAACTCGGCTGGCACTCGATTCCGTTCGACGAACCGCTGCCGCTCGTCACCGCCGCGATCATCGCGGTCGTGCTGGGGGCGACGCTGATCTGGGTATGGCGCGCGGGGCATGTCCCTTATCTGTGGCGTGAATATATAACGTCGGTCGATCACAAGCGGATCGGCGTGATGTATTGTGTCCTCGCCTTCGTGATGTTGCTGCGCGGATTTTCCGACGCGCTGCTGATGCGCTCGCAACAGGCGCTCGCTTATGGCGGACATCAGGGATATTTGCCGCCGTCGCATTATGATCAGGTGTTCAGCGCGCACGGGACGATCATGATCTTCTTCGTCGCGATGCCGTTCATGATCGGGCTGATGAACTTCGTCGTACCGTTGCAGCTGGGCGTGCGCGACGTCGCGTTTCCAACGCTAAATTCGGTCAGTTTCTGGCTCACAGCCTCAGGCGCGCTGCTGATCAACATGAGCCTCGTCATCGGCGAATTCGCGAAGACGGGGTGGCTTGCCTATCCACCGCTCAGCGAATTGCGCTTCAGCCCGGGCGTCGGGGTCGATTATTATCTCTGGGCGCTCCAGATTTCGGGGGTCGGGACGTTGCTCGCCGGGGTCAATCTGGTGACGACGATCCTGAAAATGCGTGCGCCGGGCATGGGCTATACGCGGATGCCGATGTTCTGCTGGACGTCGCTCGCGAGCAACTTGCTCATCGTCGCCGCCTTTCCGATCCTGACCGCGACCTTCGCGATGCTGCTGCTCGACCGGTATCTCGGCTTTCACTTTTTCACGAACGATCTGGGCGGGAACCAGATGATGTTCGTCAACCTGATCTGGGCGTGGGGCCACCCGGAAGTCTATATCCTGATCCTGCCTGCGTTCGGCGTGTTCAGCGAGGTCGTCTCGACTTTTTCGGGCAAGCCGCTTTTCGGTTACCGATCGATGGTCGTTGCGACGATGGCGATCTGCATCCTGTCGTTCATGGTCTGGCTCCACCATTTCTTCACGATGGGGGCGGGCGCCGACGTCAACGGATTTTTCGGCGTGATGACGATGATCATCGCGGTGCCGACGGGGGTGAAGGTCTTCAACTGGCTATTCACCATCTATGGCGGACGCATCCGGTTCGACACACCGATGCTTTGGGCGATCGGATTCATGGTGACGTTCGTCATCGGCGGCATGACGGGTGTCCTGCTCGCCGTGCCACCCGCCGATTTCGTGCTGCACAATTCGCTCTTCCTCGTCGCGCATTTTCACAACGTCATCATCGGCGGCACGTTGTTCGGGGCGTTTGCGGGCTATACCTTCTGGTTCCCCAAGGCGTTCGGGTTCCGTCTCGATGAATATTGGGGAAAATGGGCATTCTGGCTGTGGATCACGGGCTTCTATGTCGCCTTCATGCCGCTCTATGTCCTTGGACTGATGGGCATGACGCGGCGGATGCAGCATTATGACGTGCCCGGCTGGCATCCCTGGCTGGTTGTCGCGGCGGGCGGGGTGGTGCTGATCGCAGGCGGGATCGGATGTCAGATCCGCCAGCTTTACGTGTCGATCCGCGATCGCGAGCGGCTGGTCGACGATAGTGGCGATCCGTGGGACGGGCGCAGCCTTGAATGGATCACGACATCGCCGCCGCCCGCGTTCAACTTTGCCGTCTTGCCCAATGTATCGCATGACGAGGCATATTGGGGGATAAAAACAAACGCGCGCAACGACCGGCAATTGAGCGAGCGGCCCGATTATCAATCGTTCGAAATGCCGCGCAATTCGCCAACCGGTGTCGTCGTCGCCTTCTTTGCCACGATGCTCGGCTTTGCGTTGATCTGGCACATCTGGTGGCTGGTCGGGCTGGGATTGCTCGGTGCCTGGGCGACGTTCGTCATCTTCGCCTGGCGCGACGAACCGGAATATGAAGTCACCGCCGCAGAGGCGCGGCGGCTAGATGACCGGCGTCGGCAGGGGAAGGCACGGATGCTCGGCTTCGACGATCAGGCCGTGGAGAATCCGGCATGAGCGGCGGTGCCAGCGGCGCAGGCGATCCGCATCGGCTTGGTCGCGGCGACACCCCGATGAGCGAACGCGGTCCCGCGCCGAAGCGGATCGTCGTCGCTTACGGGTTCTGGGTTTTCCTGCTGTCCGACTTCATCATGTTCACCGGCTTTTTCGCGGCTTATGCGGTGCTGGCGAAGGAAACGGCGGGCGGACCGGGCGGCCGGGACATTTTCGACCTGCGGCTGGTCGCCTGGGAAACCGCGTTCCTGCTGTTATCCACCTTTGCCTGCGGCTTGGCGGGGATCGCGTCGGCGCAGCGCAACACCAAATGGTTCCAGCTGGCGCTGGCGACGACGGCGCTGTTCGGGGCGGCGTTTCTGGCGCTTGAAGTTCATGAATTCCGGACGATGATCGGCGAGGGGAACGGGCCGCAGCGTAGCGCCTTCCTCTCCGCCTTTTTTGCGCTTGTCGGTTGTCACGGCGTTCATGTCGCGATCGGCCTCATCTGGCTGACGACGATGATGGCGCAGGTCTGGGCAAAGGGATTTCGCGACGACATTCAACGACGCATCGCGTGTTTTTCGCTATTCTGGCACGCGCTTGATATCATCTGGGTCGCGCTGTTCACCGTCGTTTATCTGTTGGGGTCGGGCGTATGAGCGATGAGCAAACCGAACTGGATGACGACCGCGCACCCGGCGAGGGTGACCATGATACCGACGTCATCACCGGGATCAGAGGCTATGCGATAGGGTTTCTCCTGGCGGCATCGTTGTCGGTCGCGTCCTTTTATGCGGCGGGCAGCGGGGTGATTTATGGCCCCGCGATCCCGGTCGCGCTGATTGCGCTCGCGATCGGCCAGATGGGGGTGCATCTGGTCTTCTTCCTTCACGTCACGAGCGGCCCGGACAACACCAACAACGTGCTCGCACTGGCGTTCGGCGTGCTGATCGTCGCGCTCGTGCTGGTCGGGTCGATCTGGATCATGGCGCATCTCAACCATAATCTGATGGGTGCCGAAATGGTGATGGGCACACAGCGCTGATCGACGCTGCGCGGCCCGCCGCCTGATTGCTGCTTTGCCCGGTCAGGCAGCCTTGGCGAGGCTGCGACCCTTGAGCAGGTCGGCTGCCCTTTCGGCGATCATGATCGTCGGCGCATTGGTATTCGACGAGACGAGCGTTGGCATGACCGAGGCATCGATCACACGCAGCCCGTCGATTCCACGGACGCGCAGTTCGGGGTCGACCACCGCGCTCGGATCGTCTTCGGTGCCCATCTTGCAGCTGCCGATCGGGTGATAGATCGTTTCCGCCGTGGCGCGAATCCAGGCGTCGATTTGCGCGTCGGTCTTGACGTCCGGTCCGGGCGCGAGCTCGGCGTCGCGATAGGGGTCGAGCGCCGCCTGCGAGATGACATCACGCCCGATCCTGACCGATTCACGCATGACGCGGCGATCCTCGGCGGTGGCGAGATAGTTCGCGTGGATCAGCGGATCGGCAAAGGGATCGCCGCCAGCGATCCCGATCGACCCGCGGCTTTCGGGCCGAAGCTGGCAGAAATGGAGCGAGAAACCATCTTCCTTCACTTGAACCTTCGCATGATCGCGCATGATCGCGAGAACGGCGTGAATTTGAATGTCGGGCCGTGACAGGCCTTCGCGCGACGGCAGGAATGCGCCCGATTCGAGAAATTGCTGCCGCCCGAAGCCAGTGCCGCGCAGCATGTATTCGACTCCGACCGCAAGCTGTCGCAGTCCCTTTGTCGTCGAATAGGCGGTGACCAGATCCTTGCTCCGCCAGTTCATGAGGATGTCGAGATGATCCTGCAGATTTTCGCCGACGCCGCCGAGGGCGTGGACCGTCTTTACCCCCGCATCCTGAAGCTTGTCGGGGTTGCCGATTCCCGACAGCATCAGGATTTGCGGCGACTGGACCGCGCCGGCGCATAACAGCACCTCGCGCGCCGCCACGACATGTGCGGCTTGCGCCTTCTTGCCCGTGACGTAATCGACGCCCGTCGCGCGGCCCTTGTCGATCGCGATCCGCGTCGTGCGCGCATCGGTGATGATCGTCAGGTTGCTGCGCCCTGCCGCCATCGACAGATACGCCGCCGCCGTGCTCCACCGCTGGCCGTTCGAAACGGTAAGGTCATAGGGGCCAAAGCCTTCCTGACTTTCGCCATTGAAATCGTCGGTGGCGGGGTATCCCGCCTGACGGCCTGCCTCGATAAACGCCTTGTTGAACGGCGTGTCGCTCTCGCCCGCCGACACGCGAAGCGGACCGTCGCTGCCATGCAGATCGCCGCCGCGATGATGCCCCTCAAGGCGTTTGAAATAGGGCAGGACGCTGTCCCACGACCAGCCCGTCAGCCCGCGCTGCGCCCAGTCGTCGTAATCGCCCGGATTGCCGCGTGCGTAAATCATGCCGTTGATCGCCGAACTGCCGCCCAGTCCCTTGCCGCGCGGCCACCACAGGCGGCGGTTGTCGAGATGGGGTTCGGGTTCGGTCCAGAAGCCCCAATTATGCTGGCTCTTGGCCTTGATCAAATTGCCAACGCCCGCTGGCATCCGGACGAGCATGCTGTCGTTGCGCCCGCCCGCTTCCAGCAGGCAAACGGTTACATCGGGGTCCTCGGTCAATCGAGCGGCCAGCGTGCAGCCCGCCGACCCGCCACCGATAATGACATAATCATATGCTTCGGTCATATTCGCTCTCCTGCGGCCCTGTTCTCAAGGCTCGATAACCAACTTACCAACCATATCGGATGCCTGCATCGCGTCGAACGCGGCGCGCCAGTCCTCAAGTGCGAAGCGACGATCGACGCGCGGGCGAATGCGCCGTTCGGATGCGAGTCGCCAGATCGCGTCGAGATTTTCGCGCCCACGTGCGGGAAACTGCCGCCCATATTCGCCAGCGCGAACGCCGACGACCGAAAATCCTTTGATCAGCGGGATGTTGGTTGCGATCTCCGCAATCCGACCGCTGGCGAACCCGACGACGAGCAACCGCCCACCGAACGCGATGCAACGCGTGCTTTCATCGAAGACATCGCCGCCGACGGGGTCGTAAATAACGTCCGCCCCGCCGCCCGTCAGTTCCTTGACCTGGGTCCGAAACCCCGGGGCGGTCAACGTCGCGTCGACGTGGTAGTCCGCCGCGACCTGTTCGAGCTTTTCCACAGAGCGCGACGTTGCGATAACGCGTGCGCCCAGCGCCTTGGCCAGATCGACCGCTGCCAGTCCGACCCCGCCCGTCGCGCCATGAACGAGCACCCATTCCCCCGGCTGCAGCGCGCCAAGCCGAACCAGCGAAACATAGGCTGTCAGATAGGCGGTGCCGACCGATGCCGCCGCGACGTAATCGAGATGGTCCGGGATCGTGCGGGCGGCGTCGGCGTCGCAGGCGACGAGCTCCGCAAACGCGCCGAGCCGGGTTCCGCAGACGACACGATCGCCGATCGTAAAACCGCAGTCGGCGGGGGCCGTGACGACTTCACCTGCCATTTCCATGCCCGGGATGAAAGGCAGGGGCGGTTTGAGCTGATACGCACCGCGCGTCATCAGCAGGTCGGGAAAATTGAGCGAGGCGGCGTGCACCCGGACGAGCAACTGTCCCGGCGTAGCGACGGGATCGGGAACATCTGCGATCCCACATCCCGACAGGTCAGGTGAAAGCGTGCTGACGACCAGCGCCCTCACGATGCCGGATCGCACAGGATATTGATCAGGTCATCCATCAACCGGTCGAGATCCAATTCCGGCGCGTGGATCTTGCTCAGACCCAGTGACATCAGCGCATAGGCGCGGGTCATCGCCTGGTGGCGGTCGAACCCATTGGCTTCGAGACATCCAGTCAGGAATCCGAGCACGATCTCATCATGTCGCTCGACCGACGCGCGCGCGCGCGGATCGCTTTCCGCCCAGGCGCGCATCGCGATCGACAGCCGTGACATACCACGTCGCCGGACGGTCTGCGCGAGCAGGCGGATACGCGGAAGGGGGTCGGCTTCGCTGCGCTTGATCGCGGCGACCATATCGGTGATCTGCTGATCCGCGAAATAGGTCGCCAGCCGACCCTGATAGGCATCGAAATCGCTGAAATGATGATAGAAACTTCCCGTTGAAACACGCATCTCATCGGCAAGCGGGCGCAGCTTCAGCGCGCGCAGACCGCCGCGTCGGAGCAGTGATTGTCCCGCCTCCAGCCAGTCGCGTGGCGTCAAGTCGCGATCGCGCGGGGTGGGAGCAATCACGGTAACCATAACGGATGTTATGCAGCCGCGCGGCGCTGGCGTAAAGGTCCGGGGTAAAGATCTGGTCCGGCGGTCAGGCCACGCTATCGAGCAAATGTGCGAGTGCCAATGTGACCCGGCGGCTGGCACCGTCGATGCGGATCATGATCGTCTGACCGTCCCGCGCGGGCAGCCTGAGTTCGAACCCCTCGGCTTCCTCCCAAGCGGTCGGCGTCATCGATGGGCCGGACAGATATCGCCACTCCGCATGGACGAGGAACGCGCAATCATCGAGTCCTGCGTCGTGTCGGAACATCGCGAGCGCGGCGACGAATTCTTCGAGGCTGGTGTCGCGCCTCTCCCAATCGAGCCAGCTTGTTTCGTTATCCTGCGCATAGGCATTGTTGTTGCCATGCTGCGTGCGGCCGAATTCGTCGCCCGCCGTCAACAAGATCGTGCCCTTCGACGCGAATAGGGTGGCGAGCAACGCGCGAACGTCGAGGTCGCGCCGGCGACGGATCGCGGCATCGTCGCTCGGCCCCTCGGCGCCGTTGTTCCAGCTGAAATTCTCTCCCTGGCCGTCGCGATTATCCTCGCCATTCGCCTGATTGTGGCGCTCGGCATAAGCGACGGTGTCGGCGAGCGTGAAGCCGTCATGGGCGGCGACGAAATTAACGCTGCGGGTGCCCATGCCGTGGAAGATGTCGGACGATCCCGCGACCCGTGTCGCGAGCGTCCCCGCGCTGGCATCGCCACGCCAGAAGCGGCGGACATCGTCGCGATAGCGGTCGTTCCATTCCAGCCACCGATCAGGAAAGCTGCCAAGCTGATAGCCGCCGGGTCCGATGTCCCAAGGTTCGGCGATCATCACGCGCGTCGAAAGCAGCGGGTCCGCCGCGATCTCCCGAAAGATCGGCGCGCGTGGATCGAAACCGGGTCCGCGTGCCAGGACAGGGGCAAGGTCGAAGCGGAAGCCATCGACGCCCGCGCGCGCGAAATGTCGCAGGCTGTCGACCACGAGCGCGCGCACCTCGGGCTTGGAAAAGTCGAGCGTGTTGCCCGTGCCGGTGTCGTTGATCAGCGCGTCGTCATCGGGCCGACGCGCGTAATACAGCCGATCGTCGAGCCCGCGCATCGACAGCGTCGGTCCGTCGACGTCGCTTTCGCCGCTATGGTTGAAGACGAGATCGAGAATCGTCCCGATCCCCGCCGCGCGCAATGTCGCGATCGTTTGGGTAAGTTCGGCGACGCCGCCAGGCGCGAGCCGCGGATCGATCGCCATCGGGACGACGGGGTTGTAGCCCCAGGCATTGCTGAGCCCCAGCGGCGGCAGATGGCGTTCGTCGATCCATGCGACGATCGGCATGAGTTCGACCGCACCGACCTTCAGCGCGCGCAGATGCGCGATGACCGACGGATGCGCGAGCGCCGCGATCGTCCCGCGCTGTTCGGGCGGGACGTCGGGATGACGCATCGTGAAACCGCGGACGTTGATTTCGTAGATTAGCCGACCGGGTTTGAAGAGCGGCGGCTGCGGCGTTTCGCCCTTGTCGGCAATCGCGGGCACGATGGCGCGGGGCACGATGGCGGCGGTGTCGACGCCGGGTTGGCCCAGCCGCGCATCATAGGCGAAAGGCCGGTCGATCTCGATCGCGTAAGGGTCGACGAGCAGCTTCGCCGCGTCCGCCGCCGCGCGATAGCCGTAAAGCGCGCCGGGGCTAATGTCGGGCATGTCGACCGACCAAATGCCGTCGGTGCCCGTCATCTGCATCTGCCGTTCGGTATCGCCATCGAACAGGCACAATGTGGTCGGCGTCGCGGAGCGGACGGCAAAGCGCGTGCCGCTGGCCGATGCGGTCGCGCCCAGCGTAGGGGCGGCCACGTCAGCGTCACCGATCGCACCGTCACCCATCGAGGGGTCGAGCGGGCTCATGTCACGACATCCGGCGCAGTGCGTCCGGTATGGCGTTCGATTCCCGCGATCATATCCGCCGCGGCAACGATATCGGCGAGCATCGCGGTCGTATCGCCGTCGATGCGATCGGCTTCGTAACGTTCGAGATAGACGCGCAACGTCGCACCGCTCGTCCCCGTGCCGGACAGGCGGAACACGACGCGGCTGCCGCCGTCGAACAGGATGCGCACGCCCTGATTACGGCTGACCGATCCATCGGTCGGATCGGTATAGGCGAAATCGTCCGCCGCTTCGATGACGAGGTCGCCGACGCGCGTGCCGGCCAGGTCGGCGAGCTTGCCCCGCAATTCGGCCATCAACGCATCCGCCCGGTCGCTGTCGACGCCTTCATAATCGTGGCGTGCATAATAATTCCGGCCATAGGTCGCCCAATGGTCGCGCGCGATGTCGACGACCGATTGCTGGCGCACCGCCAGAATGTTCAGCCAGAGCAGCACCGCCCACAGTCCGTCCTTTTCGCGCACATGGTCCGATCCGGTGCCCGCGCTTTCCTCACCGCAGATCGTCGCCATGCCGGCATCGAGCAGGTTGCCGAAGAATTTCCATCCCGTGGGCGTCTCGAACATCGGCACGCCCATTTTCCCGGCGACCCGATCTGCCGCCGCACTCGTCGGCATCGATCGCGCGATGCCCTTGAGCCCTTGGCTGTAACCCGGAGCCAGATGCGCGTTGGCGGCGAGCATCGCGAGGCTGTCCGATGGTGTCACGAAAATGCCGCGTCCGATGATCAGATTGCGGTCGCCATCGCCATCCGAGGCCGCGCCGAAATCGGGCGCTTCCGGCCCCATCATCGTTTCGTACAGCGCGTGCGCGTGGACCAGATTGGGGTCGGGATGATGCCCGCCGAAATCGGGCAGGGGGATGCCGTTGCGCACCGTGCCCCTGGCAAAGCCGAGGCGGTTTTCGAGGATCTCGGTCGCATAGGGGCCGGTGACCGCACTCATCGCGTCGAACGCCATCGTCAGTCCCGCCGCGCGGATCACGTCGAAATCGAACAATGTTTCCATCAGCGCGGCATAGTCGGTGACGGGATCGACGATCTCGACCGCCATGCCGCCGATGCGCGTCTCCCCGAGCGTGTCGAGGTCGATGTCCGCTGCCTCGACGGTCAGCAGCCTGTCGATCGTCGTCGTGCGCGCATAGATCGCTTCGGTCACCTTTTCGGGGGCGGGGCCACCATTGGCGACGTTGTATTTGATTCCGAAATCCTCGGTCGGGCCGCCGGGGTTGTGGCTTGCCGACAGCACCAGCCCGCCGATCGCGCCGCGTGTCCGGATCATGTGGCTCGCGGCTGGGGTCGACAGGATGCCGCCTTGTCCGACGACGATGCGTCCGAACCCGTTCGCGGCGGCCATGCGGATCGCAATCTGGATGACCTCTCGGTTGAGGAACCGCCCATCACCCCCGATCACCAGCGTTGCGTCGTCTTTGCCGTCGACGACGTCGAACACCGATTGGATGAAGTTTTCGGCATAATGCGCCTGCTGGAAGATCACGACTTTCTTGCGAAGACCCGACGTGCCGGGTTTCTGGTCGGAAAAAGGCTCGGTCGGAATGGTCAGGATCATGCTGTGTCCATCAGTTCGATGTAAAGTTCGGCATAGCGGCGTCCGCTGATGCCCCAGGAAAAGTCGGCGCGCATGCCGTTCTTCTGGATCGTGCCCCAGATTTCGTCGCGGCGAAAGGCATCGCAGGCGCGTTCAATCGCGTGGGTCAGCGCGGCGTTGGATACCTCGCCATGCTGGAACCCCGTGGCGACGCCCGCCGCCAGCGCGGCTTCGTTGGCGTCGATAACGGTGTCTGCCAGCCCGCCCGTCCGCGCGACCACGGGGACGCAGCCATAAGCGAGCCCGTAAAGCTGGGTCAGCCCGCATGGTTCGAACCGGCTGGGGATCAGAATCGCATCCGCGCCGCCTTGCAGCAGATGCGATAGCGGTTCGTCATAGCCGATCCTGATGCCGATCCGCCCCGGATGCCGCGCTGCGGCGGCACTGAACGCCGCCTCCAGTTCGGTATCGCCTGATCCGAGCAGCGCCAGCCGCCCGCCCATCGCGACGAGAGCGTTGAGGCAGCCGACCAATATGTCCATACCCTTTTGCCAGGTCAGGCGGCTGATTACCGTGAAGAGCGGGCCGGGATCGGTGTCGAGCGCGAACGCCTTTTCGACCGCGCGCTTGTTCGTGTTACGCCGCCCGAGCGTGCGCGCGGTGTAACGGCTGGGTAGCGAGCCATCCTGCTCCGGGTTCCACACCGCAGGATCGATACCGTTGACGATGCCGTGCACGCGGTTGCCCCGCGCGGCGATCAATCCTTCCAGCCCCATGCCGTACTGCGCATCGCGGATCTCGGTGGCATAGGTGGGGCTGACCGTCGTGATCGCATCGGCGGCTTCGAGACCGGCCTTCAGAAAGCCGACCCCGCCATAATATTCGACGCCGTCGAGCGCGAAGGCGTCGTCGGGCAGGCCGAGTCCGGGAAAGATGTCCGCCCCGAATGCGCCCTGAAACGCGATATTGTGGATCGTCACGACGCTGCGTACACCGTCGGTGCGGTCGTAGCGGAGATACGCCGCCGCCATCGCCGCCTGCCAGTCATGCGCGTGGAGAATGTCGTAGCGGCGCCCCTTGACTTTCCCCCCCGCCAGATCCGCGGCGGCGCGCGACAAGGCCGCGAACCGTCGCCAGTCATCGTCATGACCATAGATCCCGCCCTCGCGCGCGAACAACGGTGGCGCATCGAGCACGAGCAGCGGATGCCCCGCGATTGTACCCGCGATCAGCCGCGCGGGCGCGCCCATCAGCTCGGCCCATTTGTGCACGACCTTCCCGCCCTTCACCGCAGGCGCGACCGCCGGATAACCGGGGATCAGCGTCGTCGCCTCCATCCCCTGCGCCGCCAGCGCGCCGGGCAACGCGCCGACGACATCGGCAAGCCCGCCCGTCTTGACGAGCGGATAGGCTTCGGCGGCAACGGAAAGGACGCGCATCGTCTAATCCAGCCGGTCGATCATCGGCTGCGTGATCAGGCACACGCCTTTGTCGGTGCGGCGAAAGCGACTGGCGTCGATCGCCGGGTCTTCGCCGACGACGAGGCCATCGGGAATGACGACGCCCCGATCGAGCACGACGCGCCTTAGCTGAGCGCCGCGACCGATATGGCAATGCGGCAGCACCACTGCTTCATCGAGCATCGCGAAACTGTGCGCGCGGGTGCCCGTCGACAACAGGCTGCGATGGATCGACGCGCCCGACACGATGCAGTCGCCCGACACCAGGCTCGCGACCGCCGACCCGCGCCGTCCGTCGACATCATGGACGAATTTGGCGGGCGGGGTGATTTCCGAATAGGTCCATAACGGCCAGTTGCGTTCGTACAGGTCGAGTTCGGGGACGACATCGGTCAAATCGATATTTGCCTCCCAATAGGCATCCACGGTGCCGACGTCGCGCCAATACGCGCCCGGCTCCTCGCTCGACCGGACGCAGCTTGCCGAGAAACGGTGCGCGACCGCCTTACCGTTGGCGACGAGGTGGGGGATGATATCCTTGCCGAAATCACGCGACGACCCCTCGGTTGCGGCATCGCGGCGCAATTCGTCGAACAGGAATTTGGTGTGGAAGACGTAGATGCCCAGACTTGCGAGGGCGATGTCCGGCTGACCGGGAATGGCGGGGGGGTCGGCGGGTTTCTCGACGAAATCGATGATCCGGTCGCGCTCATCGACATGCATGACGCCGAACGCTACAGCCTCCATCCGCGGCACCTCCATACACGCCACGGTGACGTCGGCACCGCTGTCGACATGCTGCTGGAGCATGATCTCGTAATCCATCTTATAGATATGATCGCCTGCCAGAATGACCATATATTCGGGCGCGTAGCTGTCGATGATATCGATGTTCTGAAACACCGCATCGGCGGTGCCTTCATACCATTGCGTTTCGTTGACCCGCTGGCTGGCGGGCAGGATGTCGAAGCTTTCGTTGCGTTCGGGGCGAAGGAAATTCCATCCACGCTGCAGGTGACGGATCAGCGAATGCGCCTTGTATTGCGTCGCGACGCCGATCCGGCGAATGCCCGAATTGAGCGCGTTAGACAGCGCGAAATCGATGATCCGCGATTTGCCGCCGAAATAGACCGCTGGCTTGGCCCGCGTGTCGGTCAACTCGGCAAGTCGGCTGCCACGTCCACCCGCGAGCACATAGGCCATCGCATCACGCGCGAGCGGTTGTCCCTTTCTATGATCCATCCTCAGCCCTCCTGTTCGTGTCGCGGGGTTATCCCTCATATTCCAGCATGATCGTCGCGAGCGGGGGCAGCGTGACCCACGCGAACCCGTCCTTTGCCTCAACCCCGCCGAGATTGCCGCAGCCCGATCCCCAATAAGCGTGCGCGTCCGAATTCATGATCTCCGCCCAGCGTCCATCGGCGGGCAGCGGCAGTTTGTAGGGCGCGCGCGCAACCGGAGTCATGTTGGCGATCACCGCGATGGGTTTTGCACCGGGTGATGTGCGCAGCCAGGCGAAGACCGATTGTTCCATATCGTCCGGGACGAGCCACGCGAACCCGTCGCCCTCGCAGTCGCGCGCATGCAGCGCAGGGCGGTCGCGATAGAGGTGGTTGAGATCACGCACCAACGTCCTGACGCCCTCATGCGAGGCGGACGCGCGCAAATGCCAGT
>JAPKCG010000362.1 GCA_028823055.1 Sphingomonas bacterium | reverse complement strand
CGAACTTGCCGGACACCTGATTGCGGGCGGCGGCAAGCGAATGCGGCCGATGCTAACGCTCGCGAGCGCGCGGCTGATCGGCTATACGGGAACGCGACATCACCGTCTCGCTGCGGCGGTGGAATTTATCCATACCGCAACCTTGCTTCACGATGATGTCGTCGATGGTAGCGACCTGCGCCGTGGTCGCCGCACCGCGAACATCATATGGGGCAACCCCGCCAGCGTGCTTGTAGGCGATTTCCTGTTCAGCCGCAGCTTCGAACTGATGGTCGAGGATGGCAGCCTGAAGGTGCTCAAAATCCTTTCCAACGCCAGCGCGGTGATCGCGGAGGGCGAGGTCAACCAGCTGACCGCGGCCCGGCGTGTCGACCTGGGTGAGGATCGCTATCTCGATATCATCAATGCGAAGACCGCCGCGCTCTTCGCTGCGGCTTGTCGGATCAGCGCGGTCGTCGCCGAATGTCCCGAAGAACAGGAAATGGCGCTTGATGCGTTTGGCCGCAACCTGGGTATCGCGTTCCAGCTGGTCGACGATGCGATCGATTACGTATCCGATGCCGGCACGATGGGCAAAGATGCGGGCGACGATTTTCGCGAAGGCAAAATGACGCTGCCCGTTATCCTGGCCTATGCGCGCGGCGATAGCGAGGACCGCAGATTCTGGAAGGATGCGGTCGAGGGGCGTCGCGACACCGATGCCGATTTCGTTCATGCGATCGATTTGGTGCAGCGAACGCGGGCGGTCGACGACACGCTGGCACGCGCGCGCCATTATGGCCAGCGCGCGATCGATTCGATTGGCGGTTTCGGATCTGGCAAGGCCAAGGACGCGATGATCGAGGCGGTCGAATTCGCGGTCGCGCGGGCTTACTGAACCGGGCGGGCCGTGACCATCGACGCCCGGTTTGCCCGGATCGCCTTTTGCGGCGCACTGATCTTCGCGGTCGTGATGGCGTTGCTGCCTCATCCTCCGGTGAGCCTGTCGAACAACGACAAATATCAGCATATGCTGGCATTCGGGACGTTGACGGTTCTGGCAGTAGCTGGCTGGCCGCATGCGGAATTGTTGCGGATCGGCGAGCGGTTATCTTTTCTCGGTGCGCTGATTGAGGTGATGCAATCGATCCCGAGCCTGCACCGCGATTGCGATATTCACGATTGGCTCGCCGACACGCTTGTTATCGTCGTGGTTCTGATCGTCGTTGCGCTCTGGCGGCGACGGCGAACCGCTTAAATCGCGGCGGGCCTGGCCTGCGCACAAGATGCCGGGTCGGTTTCAATCTGTAATGTCGCGTGACCGATCCCGAATTGGTCGTGAAGCATCGATCGCGCCGCGCCAAGAAAGTCATCGCCTGGATGGCCGCCGGGCATGACAAGATGCGCGGTCAGCACGGGTTCGGTCGTCGACATCGGCCAGATATGCAGATCATGACAGCGCTCGACGCCCGGCAATGCCGACAGCGCGCTGGTGACTGCGTCGAAGTCGATGCCGCGCGGCACCGCCGCAAGCGCCATTTCGACGGTTTCTCGCAACAGACCCCAGGTCTGAATGAAGATGATTACGACGATGACGAGGCTGACGAGCGGATCGATCCACGCGATTCCGGTTGCCCAGATCGCGATGCCGGCAATGACGACGCCGACTGATACCAGCGCATCGGCGAGCATGTGGAGATAGGCACCACGAATATTGACGTCGCCCTTTCTACCGCGCGCGAACAACCATGCCGTGGCAGCGTTGACGACGATCCCTACACCCGCAACGGCCGACACGGTCAGTCCAGCGAGTTGTGGTGGATCACCAAATCTTTGCGCCGCCTCCAACAGGATTGCGCCGAGCGCGACGAGTAAGAGTAGGGCGTTGGTCAGCGCGGCGAGGATCGTCGATCCCTTCAGCCCATAGGTAAAGCGTTTCGACGGTCGTGTGCGGGCGAGCGTTGCGCCTCCCCAAGCGACCGCAAGGCCGAGCACGTCGGATAGATTATGCCCGGCATCGGCGAGCAACGCGACCGATCCGGTCCAGAGTCCCGCGCTGCCTTCGGCCAGAACATAGGCGATGTTGAGCCCGATCCCGATCGCGAAAGCACGATCAAAAGTCGCGGGAGCGTGGGTATGACCACCATGCCCCAGCGCGACGCTGTGGGCGTGGGGGTGAGCATGACCGCTGCCATGATCATGTCCGTGTTCACTGCTCATCGGTCGATGCATCCCATCACGCTGACGTAGCATTGGATTTCGAGGAGATACTAGGACGTGGATCAGTCACGCGCGCGACTTTCCCGACCGGATCGCAAAGGTCGCGTGGCAGACTGGACGGGATCGTTTTGGGGTGGGATAAGACGGTCCTTATCCGCAAGCGACCCGGATAGAGTGTAATCGATTGACGCCTCGGTCCCCGCGACGACCGTAGCGCTCGATCAAGTCATTCGGGGGTTGGCAGCTTGTTGCGCGAAACGGATCAAATCACCCATTATGCCGACACCGCCGCGGCGCCGGTGCTGATCGTCTCCGAACCATCATTCTCGGGAGATGCGACGATCGCGGTGGAACTGGCTGGCGGGCGCGTGCTTGACCGGATTAATTGGCCGGCGATCGGTGCCGGATTGGGGCGTTACGCAGCCACACCCGTCATGCTGATCGAGGCCGAAGGAACCGATGACGACATCCTGACCGAAGAACTGCCAGCCATCGCGCAATGGTCAGCGTCGCGCGACGTAAACGTCATTGTCACGCTTGGTGTCGAACAGATCGACATAGTGACGGCGCAGTTGTTTGCAGGGCGCGTGCAGTTGCTGTGCACGCCGACGCTGGCCGACCGCGTTGCGGCAGTGGCACTGGCCATCGGTGTCAGCGAATCAGCGCTACTCCACGATAGCTGGCGCGAAGGCGACGCGGCGCGATTGCGACATCTCAGTGAGGAGATTGCACGGATCGCCCGGATATTGGTCCGGTTGGCGCAGAACGAGCGGTTACCCAATTCGGACGGCGACTTTGCCGATCGTCGAATCTGCTATGACGCCGGACCGGCAAGCGACGATATCGTGGATGCACGGGATATCCGGCGGACGATCCAAGCGCGGCGGCTTCGCGATCAGTTCTTCGGCGCAGCTCTGTTCGAGGAGCCGGCATGGGATATGCTCCTCGATCTTTACGCCGCCGAGTTGGAGGGCGCGCGGGTGTCGGTGTCGAGCTTGTGCATCGCAGCGGCTGTCGCGCCAACGACAGCGCTGCGCTGGATCGCGAAGCTGACCGAGCGCGGTTTGATGGTTCGAGATCGCGATCCGATCGACCGGCGTCGCGCGTTTATCACACTGTCGTCTGAGGCAAGCGCGGCAATGCAGGCTTACTTGATCGCGGTTAAACGGAGCGACCTTTGAGACAGACGATCCGGCGGCCATAATGAGGGCTTGCGGAACGTGAACTGACGCGGCATTGCCTTGAGGATTGGGATGGGCGCTTAGCTCAGTTGGTAGAGCATCTCGTTTACACCGAGAGGGTCGGCGGTT
>JAPKCG010000028.1 GCA_028823055.1 Sphingomonas bacterium | reverse complement strand
GCGATTACATTTGTCAGCACGCATCTGCTCTGGACGCGCAAGGCCTATCCTTCGGAGATTCTCAGCGTCACCTTCACGAACAAGGCCGCGCGCGAAATGCGTGAACGGGTCGGCCGGCTGGTCGGCGACGTGGTCGAGGGGATGCCGTGGCTCGGCACGTTTCACGCGATCGGCGCGAAAATGCTGCGCCGCCATGCCGAACTGGTCGGACTGCAATCCAATTTCACGATCCTCGACACCGACGATCAGTTGCGCCTGCTCAAACAGCTGATCATCGCCGCCGATCTCGACGAGAAACGCTGGCCCGCGCGCAGCCTTGCCGGGTTGATCGACGACTGGAAGAACAAGGGGCTCGTCCCCGCCGATATCGATGCGGGCGAAAGCGAACGCTACGCCAATGGTCGCGGCGGTGAGTTGTACGCCGCCTATCAGGATCGACTGAAAGCGCTCAACGCCTGCGATTTCGGCGACCTGCTGCTCCACATGCTCGTCGTGTTGAAGACGCATCGCGACGTGCTCGGACACTATCAGCAGCGCTTTCGCTACATCATGGTCGACGAATATCAGGACACAAACAGCGTCCAGTATCTCTGGCTCCGGCTGTTGGCGCAGGAACGCCGCAATCTGTGCTGCGTCGGCGACGATGACCAGTCGATCTATTCCTGGCGCGGCGCACAGGTCGAAAACATCCTGAAATTCGAGAAGGATTTTCCGGGTGCGAAGATCGTCCGCCTCGAACAGAATTATCGCTCTACCCCGCACATCCTCGGCGCGGCATCGGCGGTGATCGCCAACAATGGCGGACGGCTCGGCAAGGAACTGTGGACCGAACTCGACGCGGGCGAAAAGGTAAAGGTCATTGGCGTCTGGGACGGCCCCGAAGAGGCCCGCCGGGTCGCCGAGGAAATTGAAACGGCGCAGCGAGCTTTTGCTCGGGAGGGCGGCAAAAGCCTCGACGACGTCGCGATCCTCGTCCGCGCGCAGCACCAGACCCGCGAATTCGAAGACCGCTTTATCGCGATCGGCATGCCGTACAAGATCGTCGGCGGCTTCCGTTTCTACGAACGCGCCGAAATCCGCGACGCGCTCGCCTATCTGCGCGTCGTCAACCAGCCCTCGGACGACCTCGCCTTCGAACGCATCGTCAACGTTCCCAAGCGCGGGCTCGGCGACAAGGCGGTGGCGAAGGTCCACCAACTCGCCCGTGCCGAAGGCGTATCGCTGACGACCGCCGCCGCGCGCATCCTCGACACCGACGAACTGACCCCGCAGGCGCGCCGGTCGCTCGGTAATCTCGTCGGCGATATCGCGCGCTGGCGCGACATGGCGCGCGACATGCCGCACGCCGAACTCGCGCGGCAATTGCTCGACGAAAGCGGCTACACCGCGATGTACCAGAACGAAAAATCGGCGGAGGCGGCGGGCAGGCTCGAAAATCTCTCCGAACTCGTCCGCGCGATGGAGGAATATGACACGCTCGGCGCGTTCCTCGAACATGTCAGCCTCGTCATGGATAACGAAGGCCGGGTCAGCGACCCGCAGGTGACGATCATGACGATCCACGCCGCCAAGGGCCTCGAATTCGACACGGTGTTCCTCGTCGGATGGGAGGAAGGCCTGTTCCCCTCGCAACGCGCGCTCGACGAAGGTGGCACGCGGTCATTGGAGGAGGAACGCCGTCTCGCCTATGTCGCGATCACGCGCGCCCGGCGTCAGGCGGTAATCATCCACGCCGCCAACCGCCGTATCTACGGCCAATGGACGAGCAGCATCCCCAGCCGCTTCGTCGGCGAATTGCCAGAAGCGCATATCGACAGCGAAACGACGATGTCCGGCGGGGCGAGCCTGTGGCAGGCTAATTGGTCCGAACGCGCCGACCCATTCGCCAATGTCGCGCGCGGCTCGGGTCGCGGCCCGGGCTGGCAACGCGCGGCGGGAACGGGATCGAGCTTCACCACCGCGCCGACGCGCGTCGTCGAAAGCCGCGCCAGTGCGGTGAGCCTGGGCAACAAGGGCCGCGACGACTTGTCGGTCGGGATGCGGATCTTCCACCAGAAGTTCGGCTATGGCGAGATCGCGGAAATCGAGGGTAACAAGCTCGAAATCGATTTCGAACAGACGGGGCGCAAGCGTGTGATGGACAGTTTCGTCACGATCCC
The DNA here is from genome assembly GCA_028823055.1 of Sphingomonas bacterium. GTDB lineage: Bacteria > Pseudomonadota > Alphaproteobacteria > Sphingomonadales > Sphingomonadaceae > Sphingomonas. Next base: position 13,899 of record JAPKCG010000028.1, on the reverse strand, counting down.
GTGAAGACTCTATGTCGCGGTTTGCCCCCGTCGTGCGAATGGCCAATCGACGATCCTCGTGGCCCACAACGCCCACCAGACAAATATCGGCTGAAACAGCAGCCTTGGCAGATGATAGCCCGGACCCAGCCCGGTCCCCTGCCCCAGATCGATGATCGCATGCTGGACGTTCGCGGGATACACGCACACCGCATAGGCGGCGAATGCCCAGCCTGCTGCCCGACGCCAGCGCGGCGTCATCAGTGCGACGACGCCCGCCAGTTCGCATAACCCGGTCGCGATGACGACAAGGTGCGGCGCGGGCACCCATGACGGCACGATCGCGACCATCGCCCCGGTCGCGACCAGATGCCCCACCCCCGCGATTGCATAGACGAGCATCAGCAGCCACCGCGCCACCTGCCGCCCACGACCTTCACCACGTTCCGTCATCTAACGCTGCTCCTACGATCTGGCTCGGTAGCAGCGATAAGCTCGTTCAGGAACGATCATCCTTCCCGCACGTAAGATCGTCAGGCGGCCCGGCGGACGGGCCTTGAAAGGAACGACGTCATGAAGCTGTCCCTGTTCGCCCTGGCGCTGGCCACCACGACGGTCACCGCGGGCCTCGCTGTCCCCGCAACCGCGCAAAGCGCGCAGCAGCGCACACGCTTCAATCAGGCGCAGGCGCGGTTCGATCGCGAGTCGGATTTATACCGGCAGGAGGTGGACCGGTATCGCGCGGCGGGCGGCGTCATCCCCGACGATCAACCCAACGATCCCCGCGATCCCTATGCGCAATCGAACCAGCGTTACCCCTATGAGCAGGCCCCCTATGCGCAACCCCGCGCCCAGGCCCCATATGCGCAACCCCGCGCCCAGGCCCCCTATCCCGCCGGGAACCAGCTTTACTATCCCGCGCCAGGCTCGCGCGATCCCTATGACGCGCCGGTACAGCGCGATCCTTACGCATCGCCGGACAACCGCGATCCCTATTATGCGCCGAACCCGACCGGTGCTTACGGAAATTCGGGACGCCGGATCGCGCCGGACATTTACGGCACCACCCGCTACAACGATGATGACGTCTACACGGACGGTCCCGATCGGGGCGATTACATCCCGCCGCGCTACTGACGGTCGCGACGATCAACGCCGCTTGGCATTCGTGCCGAGCGGCCGGGAATCAGGCGTCGACCGCCATCACCGTTTCGTCTGCGTATTTGGGATCACCCGGCCGGAACAGGCCGTTGACCGAAAACTGCCGCGGAGTGAGACGGATACCGCTAAGGCCCGAAACCTTGTACACGCCAAGCTTGATCTCCTTGGGCGGTCGACCGTCACGCTCCAGCGCAACCGCATCGACGTGGAGATCGCCATGCTTGGTATAGAGGATATGCGGCGCCAGCGTCATCGAGACGCGGTTATAGGTCGCTGCAATCGCCTGTTTCCGGACGATCGCTTCCAGAATGATCGGCGTCACGCTCGCAGTCGGCGCGGTAAGGGTGTCGCTCATATTCTCTATCTAGTCGATTCGTGCTGCACTGCAACACACATTTCAGGTTATTTTGTTGCAGGACCGAGCAGCTTCTGCGCGAAATAGGTCATCTGAAGCGCCTGCATCCGTGCCGCCTGTGCGATATCGGCGTCGCCCGAATGCCCGCCCGCCGTGTCTTCATAGAAGAGATACGGCAGTCCATATTCGCTCATCCGCGCCGCGAATTTGCGGGCATGTTGCGGACCGACCCGGTCATCCTTCGTCGTGGTCCAGATATAGGGCTCGGGATAGGCAACGCCCTTTTTCAAATTCCGATAGGGCGAAATCTTTTCCAGAAACGCGCGTTCTTCGGGGTTTTTGACCGAGCCATATTCATCGACCCACGACGCGCCCGCCGCGATCTGTTCGTACCGGATCATATCGAGCAACGGCACCTGGATCGTTACCGCCTGCCACAGATCGGGATGCTGGTTGAACTCCACCCCCATCAGCAACCCCCCGTTAGACCCGCCATAGATGCCAAGTTTTTTCGGGCTCGTCAGTCCACGCCTGAACAGATCCTGCGCGACGCTCGCAAAATCGTCATAGATCACCTGACGCTTCGTCTTGCGCCCCGCATCGTGCCAGGCGGGGCCGAACTCGCCGCCGCCGCGAATGTTGGCGAGCACGTAACTGCCCCCGCGTTCGAGCCATAGTTTGCCGGTAATCGCCGAATAGGACGGGGTGCGGCTCACCTGGAATCCGCCATAAGCGGTCATGATCGTCGGCGTCGTCCCGTCGAGCGCGATGCCCTTTTTGTGGACGATGAAATACGGCACCCTGGTCCCGTCGGTCGATGTCGCCTCGAACTGTTCGACGATCAGGTCGGCGGCATCGAATTTCGAGGGCAGCGTCTTGATCGTCTTCGGCGCAGCGGTGTCCGCAGCGTCGATCGTCAGCAGCGATGTCGGCGTCAGGAACCCGGTCACCGTCAGGAACGCGTGATCCGACCGATCATCGGTGCTTGCGACCCCGATGCTCGCATTGTCGGGCAGCGCGATCGATCGGCTCGCCCAGCCGCTCGCGCCGTGATCGAACACCATCGCACGGCCACGGACATTGTCGGTAATCGTCACGATCAACCGGTCGCGCGTGTCGGATACGCCCTCGACCGCCTGGCGCGCGTTTGGCGCGAAGATCAGCGTCGGTTCAATCACGCCCTTCGCGACGTCGGCGAGCGGCGCGGAGGCGATCGCGCCCGTGGGGATATCGCCCCAGGGATCGCTGGTGGAAAAGATCACTTGCCCGTCGATCAACGCGACGGGATAGGTCCGGTCGGGCAAGTCGAGCTTCGTGACCCCGTTGGGGGTCCAGATCAGCTTGTCCGCACCGAAAAACGTCTTGCGCCGCTGGATTACGACCAGCCTTTCGCCCTTCGCATCGGTCAACACGCCCGCCGCCGTGCCGCCCTGATCGCCCGGCTCACCGCGATAGACTTCGGTCGCCTTGTCAAGCGACTGACCGCGCTTCACGGTCTTCATGACGAACGCATAGCCCGAATCGGTCGTCGTTCCCTGCCCCCAGTCGCGCGCGACGAGCAGCGTGTCCTTGTCGACCCAGGTCGCATTCTGTTTCGATTTGGGCAGCACGAAGCCTCCCTCGACAAATTGCCCCGACGCCAGGTCGAATTCGCGATAGGTCACCGCATCCTCGCCGCCCTCGCTCAGCGCGACGAGGCACAGCCGCTCCTCTGGACGCAGGCATGTCGCGCCCTTGAACACCCATTGTTTGCCTTCGGCCTTGCCGAGCGCGTCAAGGTCGAGCGTCGTGGTCCATGTCGGATCGGTCGACGCATAGTCGGCCTCGCTCGTCCAGCGCCAGACTCCGTGCGGATGATCCACATCGCGCCAGAAATTATAGATCCGGCCATAACGCTGATCGGGCATCGGAATCCGGTCCTTCGCCGATGCGATCGCCAACGCTTCCTGATAAAAGGTTGCATAACGCGGATCGTTTTCCAGCCGGGGCAGCGTCTTCGCATTTTCCGCCTCGACCCAGGCTAGCGCCTTCGCGCCGTCCTTGTCCTCTAACCAGATATACGGATCGGTTGCGCTGTCGGTCGTCGTCATCGCCGCCGTTTGCGCGATGGCCGGGCTTGCCGCAAGCGTCGCGGTAACCAACAAAGCTGCAATCCTGCGCATCTCGCACTCCGTAGTTTGACGATCCGCCGATGCGGGCCATCCCGATTTCAATCGACGAACCTGTGCGACATATCGGGCGTTGGAACAACCATGGGGTATCGAACGATTGCCAGTCCGATGACCGACGGCCTCCCCCTGCCCCGACGCCTTTACGCCATCGGCGCAATCAGCTTCGGCACCGCGCTGATCATCATCGATGGCGGCGTCGCCAATGTCGCGCTGCCGACAATCGCGCATGATCTGGGCGTCGAACAAAGCGCGGTAGTATCGATCGTCACCGTCTATCAGTTGACGCTGGTCATGCTGATGCTGCCCTTCGCTGCATTGGGTGAACGGATCGGGCTGAAGCGGATGTACCAGCTTGGCCAGCTTGTCTTTACCGTCGCGACGCTGCTCTGTTTCTTCGCCAAGAGCTTGCCGTTCCTGCTCATTGTCCGGGGTGCGCAGGCGGTCGGGGCCGCAGCGGCGCTCAGTCTATCGTCGGCGCTGCTCCGGCAAATCTATCCCGCTAAACAGCTTGGTCGCGGGCTCGGAATCAACTCCGTCGTCGTGACGAGCTCGGCGGCGGCGGCACCGACGCTCGGCGGGCTCGTTCTCGCGGTCGCGCCCTGGCCGTGGGTATTCGCGAGCGCCATTCCCTTCGCGCTGGTTTCGCTCGCCCTCGGCTTCGCGCTGCCCAATCCCGAAAAGCGCGATGAACCTTTCGACGTCGTCGGTGCGGTGATGTGCGCCGCAATGTTCGGCCTGATCATCGGCGGGTCCGAAAGTGCGGTTCACGGCAACAGCCCCGTGATCTCCGCCGCGATCGTCGCGCTCGGTGTCTACATCGGGGTCAAATTCGTCCAGCGCGAACGGGGGGAGGCGAAACCGATCCTGCCGATCGACCTGATGGCACGCCCCGTCATCGCGCTGTCGGTCGTCGGGGCATTCACCGCCTTCACCGCATCGATGACCCTGCTGATCTCGACACCGTTCCGCCTTCACGATCTGGGGTTCACCGCCGCAGAGATCGGTGCCGCCATCGCGCCCTGGCCATTGACCAATATGATCGTCGCGCCGCTTGCAGGCTATCTGTCCGATCGTATCCCCGCCGGGATTCTCGGCGGGATCGGTATGACGATCTCGATCGCCGCTTTATCGTTGCTGGCGACGATGCCGGTCGATCCGAGCTATTTCGACGTCGCCTGGCGGATGGCGTTGTGCGGATCGGGTTTCGGCATCTTCCTGCCTCCCAACGCGCGATTGATCATCGGCAGCGCGTCCCGCGACCGCGCGGCGGCGGCGGGCGGGCTTGTCAGCACCGTCCGACTTATCGGCCAGACGAGTGGCGCGACGTTGGTCGCCGCGCTGCTCGCAATGGGCGTCGGTGCGGGGAGCGTGCCGCCGATAGTCGCGGCGGCACTCGCGCTGGTCGCGGGCATCTGCAGCATCGCGCGGATGCGCCCGTCGATCCGCAATCCGTCGCTGGAGGAGACTCGCGACGACGTGCCCGCATTACGACAGGCGCGCTAGAACACCGCGCGCGGCGTCTGTTCCTTGAGCATCATCTGTCGGACCAGCGGGATCGGTGGTCCACCATAGCTCAGGAATTCGTCGTGAAATGCCCGGATCGGCGATTGGCCCGCATGAGCCGCGGTCCAATCCTCGCGCAGCTTGCGGATCATCAGCTTGCCCAGCGTGTAATTCAGGTAAGCCGGATCATATGTCCCGCGCGCCGCCTGCTGCCGGGCATTACCTTCGTCCTGATAGCATTGCTGGACGAACATTTGCCGCGACTGATCCTGCGTCATACCTTTGGTATGCAGGCCGATCGCCGACAAAAACCGGCAATCGCGCAGGAGCGCATTGGACAACTGACCGATATGCGTTTCGGGATCGCCCTTATCGAGCCCCGCATCCCACATCATTTCCTCGGTATAATGCGCCCAACCCTCGGCAAAGGCATAGCCGACGAACAACCGCCCGATCTTGTACGGTGATCGGTTGGCGTGAAGGAACTGGACGAAATGCCCAGGCATCACTTCGTGGATCGAGGTGAAAAGCAGATCCTTCTTGCCTGGGACGAAGGCATCGCGCGTCGCCTTATCCCATGATGGGTCGGGTGGCGAAATGTAATAAACCGAAGGAATTCCCGTGTCATACGGACCCGCCGGATCGATATAGGCACTGTTCTGCCGATTATAGGGCGGGCTTTCCTCGACCTTCGCCTCCTCGGTCCCCGGGATCGAGACGAGATTATTGTCGACGACGAATTTCTTCAATTCGGGGATTTGCCGACGCGCCTCCGCGACCGGGCCGTCGGCGGCCTTGTCGGCCCCCATCTTGGCGATACATTGTGGAATCGTCTTGCCCTTGGCAAATTGATTGCATGCCGCGGCCAGCGCATCCTGATTGCGCTTCAGATCAGCACGTCCGACCGCCTCAAGCTGGTCAAGCGGGGTATCGACGCCCTCGGTCGCGAGCAACATCCGGGCGAATTTATCGGGACCGAGCGCGAAGTCCTGCGTCGCCGACGCGCGCTGCCCCTCCAGCCATGTACCGAGTTCACGCATCGCCTCGCTCGCGCCCTTCGCGGCGTCGGCAAGTTCCTTCTGCATGTCCTTGTCGCCGACGTCGGCGAACGCGGCGGTGGCATCGCCGACATAGTAATCCGCAAAGCCATTGAACCCGGCGACACCGTAATTGACGAAGCTCAGGGGCATCGGCGTGCGCAGGTTCGCGCGGATGTTCTTCGCGGCGGCGGGGATCGACTTCATGAACGCGATCACGGCTTTCATCCGCGTCGCCGGGTCGGCATAGGGCCGCGCGATATAGACGTTGGGGTCGAGCCCGCCGCCGACATAATAGGCTGGATTATTATGCGGCTGGTCCGCTTCCTCCAGCCAGAACAGCTTGCCCTCGGCGACCTTGACCAGATAATCGCGTTCGAACGTCTCTTGCGGATCTAGCGAAGTGCCGAACTTGTTGGCGCGGGCGATCGTCTGATGAAGGAATTCCGATTGACGCTTCAGCCCCGCCGCGCTCCAATCGGGTAACTGCCCGTCGAAATCGTGCCTGCCCTGATAGACGGCATAGGCCGGATCGATCTTGAACCAGCCTTCGATGAACCCGTCGCGAAATTGCGCCCAGCTATCTTTGGGTGCCGGTGCGGGTGCAGGCTCCGCCGCTTCCTTGTCGGCCACCTTGACCGAACATCCACCCAGCGTGCCGACGATCAGCGCCAGCCCCATCGCCGACCCGATCATCGACTTCGCACTCGTTACCCGCATTCCCTGCTCCAATGATTCGCCATCTTTGGATACATGCTGACAGCGGCGCAGCGTTTACGCCACCCCAACATCAGGGGTTTCAACCACAAGTTGGCCACCGCCCCGCCGCGACCGAGCGGCGAACAAAGCGCCAGGACACGCTTTACTTCAGCGGGACGATCACCTCATCGGGGTGGACGACATTCAATTCCTTGCGCGTCATTTCGTCCACCATATCCGGATTGGCGTGGTCCGGGTCGAGCAATCGCACCCGATTTTTCAGCGTCTCGCGCTGCTTTTCGAGTTCGGCGTAGCTTTGCTCGCGTTTGGCCAACTGTCGCTTGTAATCGCCATAGGCCAGAATGCCATTCGGCCCCAGCACGGCATAGGCACCGAAAAACGCCATCAGGGTAAGGCCGAGCGCGGGCAGCGCCGCTTTGCGCAGCGTCTTGCGAAAGGCGGACGTCTTGCTCACGCGGCGCATCATCTACTCCCGAAAATGCCTGTTCACGCCTTAAGGACGCTCCGCCCCGCATAACGTGCCGCATCGCCCAGTTGCTCCTCGATCCGGATCAGCTGATTATATTTGGCAAGTCGGTCCGACCGCGCGAGGCTGCCCGTCTTGATCTGCCCGCAATTGGTCGCGACCGCGAGGTCCGCGATCGTCGCATCCTCGGTTTCGCCCGACCGGTGGCTCATCACCGCGGAATAGCCCGCCCGCTGCGCCATGCTGACCGCCTCCAGCGTTTCGGTGAGCGTGCCAATCTGGTTGACCTTCACCAGCAGCGAATTGGCGGTATTCTCGTCGATCCCCCGTTTCAACCGCTTGGGATTGGTCACGAACAGATCGTCGCCGACCAATTGAACCTTGTCACCGATCAGATCGGTCAGCGCCTTCCAGCCCGCCCAATCATCCTCGGCCATCCCGTCTTCGATCGAGAAAATCGGGTAGCGCCGCGTCAGGTCCGCAAGATACTCCGCCATCTCAGCACCATCGAGCACACGGCTCTCGCCCGAAATGTCGTATTTCCCATTCTTGTAGAATTCGGTCGCCGCGCAATCGAGCGCGATCATGACATCGTCGCCCGGCGTGTATCCCGCCTTTTCGATCGACGACATGATGAAATCTAGCGCGTCGCTGGTGCTTGCGATATTGGGCGCGAACCCGCCCTCATCGCCGACCGACGTCGCCAGCCCCTTCTCCGACAGCCCTTTTTTCAGCGTGTGGAAGATTTCCGACCCGCACCGCACCGCCTCGACGATATTCTCGGCACCGACGGGGACGATCATGAATTCCTGAAAATCGATCGGATTGTCGGCATGTTCGCCGCCGTTGATGATGTTCATCATCGGTACGGGGAGCAAATGCGCCGCGACTCCGCCCACGTAGCGATACAGCGGCAGCCCGCGTGCGTCCGCCGCAGCCTTCGCCGCGGCTAGGCTGACACCGAGGATCGCGTTCGCGCCAAGCCTCGACTTATTCTCGGTCCCGTCGAGATCGATCATCGCGGTATCGAGGTCGGCCTGATCTTCCGCATCCATGCCGATGACCTTGTCGAAAATGTCGCCATTGACCGCCTCGACGGCCTGATCGACGCCTTTGCCGCCCCAGCGCGTTTTGTCGCCGTCGCGCTTTTCGACCGCTTCATGCGCGCCCGTCGACGCGCCCGACGGCACCGCGGCGCGGCCGAAACTGCCATCTTCGAGCAAGATATCGACCTCCACCGTCGGATTTCCCCGGCTGTCGAGGATCTGGCGTGCATGGATGTCGATGATTGCGGTCACGAAACGAAGCTCCTACCTTGGGTGCGTTACGCGCCAGCCTCTATCGCGGCTGTGCGTTGCGGGCAATCGCGGCGCACGAAGGGAACCAGCCCTTGCCGCGCGGGGTTGATGGACCGAAACCATTTGAAGGGGCTTTTATCATGGCTGATACCGACGCCACCACGATGACCGATGCGGATGTGACCGCCGCCGCCAGCACGCACGTGGCGGAACCGAACAAAGGCTCGACGACTGAAACCGGGACCTTCGCGGCAAAGAAAGAAGAGGCCAAGCAGGCGATCAAGGACAATGCATCGAAATATGGCGACCAGGCAACCGACAAGGTCCGCTCGCTGGCCGATACCGGCAAGGCCAAAGCGACCGGCGCTCTGACGCAGGTCTCGAAGCTGATCGACGACGCTGCCGGGCAGGTCGATGAACGACTTGGCAGTCAATATGGCGATTACGCGCGCACGGCGGCGGGTCAAATTTCGACCTTCTCAAGCCAGATCGAGAGTAAGGACGTCGAGGAATTGCTCGACGAGGCGCGCGCGTTTGTCCGCAAGAGCCCTGCGGTTGCGGTCGGCGTCGCTGCGGCGGTGGGGTTTGCACTGGCCCGGGTCATCCAGTCCGGCGTCGATAGCAACAAGGCCTGATCCTTGCTGGGGAGGGCAAAACAGGACGACAGCGTTGCGACTCTTGTCGGACAGCTGGTGGAGGATGGGCGCGGTCTCGCCAAGGCGGAGATTGCGCTCGCCAAAGCCAAAGTCGGCGCGCGGGTCGGCATGTACAAGACGGCGGTCATTCTATTCGCTGTCGCCGGCACGTTCGCGTTTGCGGCTCTACTCGCGCTGCTGGTCGGGCTCATAATGACGCTGGCGACGCTCGTCGGTCCTGGCCTTGCGACCGCGGCCGTCGTCGTCGGGACACTGGTAATCGCTGCCGTCCTGGCGATGATCGGCAAGGGCAAGCTTGCCACGCCCGCCAGTGAGGAGACGGCATGACCAAGGCATCGCCCAAGCTGGCCGCCGCGCAATTGGCAGTCGTCGAGCACCGTGAGCGCACGCGTCAAACACTCGCCCTGTTGAAAAACAAGGTAAATCCAAAACGTGTCGCGCGCCAGGCATTGGTGGAGGCAACCGTCGCCGGTGAGTCGGTGGCAATCGCTGGTGCCAAGACAGTGCAGCGCTATCCCGTCACCCTGGCGGGGCTCGTCGCGGTCGCCGGCCTCTTCCTCGCGCGGCATCGTATTGGGGAATTATTCCATCGGTCGCCAGACCGGATAGACCCGGACCGGATAGATATTGAAGAAACCGACCTGCACGATTGACATTGATCGATCGTTGCCCTGCTCGAAAGGATTGAAATCATGACCAAGACCACCGACCGTGTTAAGGAAGCCACCAACGGCGCCGCAAGTCGCGCCGGCGAAACGATCGACGCTAACCCGCTGGCGATCCTCGCAAGCGGCCTGGCAATTGGCGCCTTGGCTGGCGCACTGTTGCCTCGATCGGACAAGGAAAAGGAATTGCTTGCGCCGATCGGCAACGAGCTCGCCGCACGCGCCAAGGCAGCAACCGCCGCCGCGCGCGATGCAGGTCAAAATGAGCTGAGCGATCGTGGTCTGACCAAGGACGCGGCGAAGGATCAGGCGAAGTCGCTGTTCCAGGGAATCGTCAAGGCGGCAACGACGGCAGGGTCCGCCGCTGCGAAACAGGCGACGACCAAGGCTTGACGCTTCAAACCGCCGCCGAAGCACGCTAGGGGCATCAGCGAACCTCCCATCAGGATAATCGCATGAGCAAATTGCACCTCGTCTTCGGCGGCCGCGTCAAGGATCCCCGTACCCTCGACTTCGACGATCCGAAAAACCTGGAAGTCGTTGGAATTTTTCCGGATTATGCCAGCGCTGAGAAAGCATGGCGTTCAGCGGCGCAGCGCACCGTCGATGACGCGGAAATGAAGTTCGTGGTCGTCCACCTTCACCGTATGCTCGAACCCGACAAGCTCGGCGGCGAAGTCTGAGCGCGTATCGTTTGCCCGGGACGTCAAACCCCGGGCAAATATCCAGGTCAGATAAATTCGATCTTCGACACGACATAATAACGGTCGCCTGCGGGCACCGACACTTCAACTTCGTCGTCGACCTTACGCCCGATCAGCGCGCGCCCCATTGGTGAATTGTAGGAAATTCGACCGCCGCGGGCGTTCGCTTCGGTCTGGCCGACGATCTGGTATTTCACTGGCTTGTCATCATCGTCGAGCAGCGTGACGGTTGCGCCGAACACGACCTTGTCGCCCGACAATTCCTTCGGATCAATGATCTGCGCCCGGCTCAGCTTATCTTCGATATCGCTGATCGTGGCCTCGTTCTGACCCTGTTGCTCCTTCGCGGCGTGATATTCGGCGTTTTCCGACAGATCGCCATGCGCGCGCGCTTCTTCGATGGCATCGACGATCAGCGGACGTTCCGTTTTCAAACGCTTCAGATCGGCAGAAAGCTTGTCATAGCCTTCTTGCAGCATCGGCATCTTTTCTACGGTAGCCATAATCGTCCCTGTTCCCATAATCATATCCCCAGACGGATCGACCTCGATCCGCCCGCACGCCATTGTCGCTGTCGAGGGTTAACGGTGCGATTGGGAATAATAGGATTGCAAAGGCCGTACTTCAAGAGAGCGTGAGCCATTAGCCCCCATCTGCACGATCGCGCGTGCGGCCTCAATGCTGGCAGGTGCGGTCGTGAAATAGGGGATTTTCTGCGCCAGCGCAGCGGCGCGGATCGGCTGCGAATCTTTCAGACTCTGCCATCCTTCGGTCGTGTTGAAGATAAGCGCGACATCGCCGTCGGTCATCCGATCGACAATATGCGGGCGCCCCTGCGCGACCTTGTTGACCGTTTCGACGGCGATCCCGACCGTTTCGAGATAAGAGGCGGTGCCCGTCGTCGCGAGAATATGCCACCCGGCGTCGATCAGCATTCTCACCGCGCGAACGATCTGGGCTTTATCGCCGTCCTTGACGCTGACAAAGGCCGTCCCCGTGGCGGGCAGGATGGTGCCCGCCCCGAGCTGCGACTTCGCAAAAGCGGTCGTGAAATCCGGGTCGATGCCCATGACTTCGCCGGTGCTTTTCATTTCGGGGGAGAGTACCGGATCGATCCCGGGAAAACGGTTGAAGGGGAACACCGCCTCCTTCACCGCGTAATAATCGATGTGGCGGTCGATGATGGGGAGGTCGGCGAGCATTTCGCCCGCCATCACCCGCGCCGCGATCTTGGCGATGGGCGCACCGATCGCCTTGGCGACGAAAGGCACCGTCCTCGATGCGCGCGGATTGACCTCGATCAGATAGACCGCGCCGTCCTTGACCGCGAACTGAATGTTCATGAGGCCGCGCACCGACAGTGCATGGGCCAGCGCCACCGTCTGGCGCTCGATCTCTGCGATCGTTTCCGCCGATAGCGAATAAGGCGGGATCGAACAGGCGCTGTCGCCCGAATGGACCCCTGCCTCCTCGATGTGCTGGAGCACACCCGCGACGACGACGTCGGCGCCATCGCAGATCGCATCGACATCGACCTCGATCGCATCGCGCAGATATTGGTCGATCAAAACGGGGCTGTCCCCCGACACCTGCACCGCGGTCTGGATATAGTCGTCGAGCTGTGCGGGGCCATCGACGATCTCCATCGCGCGCCCGCCGAGCACATAGCTTGGCCGCATCAGCACCGGATAGCCGATCCGCTCCGCCGCCGCGATCGCCTCGTCACGACTGCGCGCAAGGCCGTTGGCGGGTTGCTTCAGCCCAAGCCTGTTGACCAGCGCCGCGAACCGTTCGCGATCCTCGGCCAGGTCGATCGCATCGGGGCTTGTCCCCAGGATCGGTATCCCGGCCTTCTCCAGCGCCCGCGCCAGATTGAGCGGTGTCTGCCCGCCGAACTGAACGATGACACCATGCAGCGTCCCATTGGACATTTCGACATGCAGGATTTCGAGCACGTCCTCGGCGGTTAGCGGTTCGAAATACAGCCGGTCGGAGGTGTCGTAATCGGTCGACACCGTTTCCGGGTTACAATTGACCATGATCGTTTCATAACCCGCATCCGCCAGCGCGAAACACGCATGGCAGCAGCAATAATCGAATTCGATCCCCTGCCCGATCCGGTTCGGTCCGCCGCCCAGAATGACGATCTTCTTGCGATCCGACGGCATGCTCTCGTCCTCGGGCGCACCGAAGCTCGGGGCCTCATAGGTCGAATACATATACGGCGTCTTGGCATCGAATTCCGCCGCGCAGGTATCGATTCGCTTGAACACCGGGCGCACGCCCAGCTTGTGGCGGAGCGCGCGGACCTCATCCTCGGTGACCGCACCGACCATCGCCTTGATGGCCTCGTGGATCAGCCCGCCGCTCCGCGCGACGCCGCGCTCATTGCCCCGCAGATTCGCGGCCTTGAGCGCCAGATACGCAAGCCTTTTGTCGCTGAACCCCATCGACTTGAGCCGCCGCATCCCTGGGGCATCGATCGGCAGGCCATCGCTGCAGATCGTCGCCTCGGTCTCGACGATCTCCGCGATCTGTTCGAGGAACCACGGATCGAACTTCGCGATTCCGTTGACCTCAGCCACCGTGAAGCCCTCACGCAGCGCCTGTGCCGCGACGAGCAGCCGGTCGGGGGTTGCCACCGCCAGTGCCGCCTCGATAGCCTCACGCGGCGCACCGACCAGCCGATCGACCGCGTTGAAGCCCGACAGACCCGTCTCAAGTCCGCGCAATGCCTTTTGCATCGATTCCTGGATGTTGCGGCCGATCGCCATCACTTCGCCGACCGACTTCATCGCGGTCGACAGCACCGCCTCGGCGCCCTTGAACTTTTCGAACGCGAAACGCGGGATCTTGGTCACGACATAATCGATCGTCGGTTCGAACGACGCCGGGGTCGCGCCGGTAATGTCGTTCGTGATCTCGTCGAGCGTATATCCGACCGCCAGCTTCGCCGCGACCTTCGCGATCGGAAAGCCCGTCGCCTTCGACGCCAGCGCGGACGATCGCGACACGCGCGGATTCATCTCGATGACGATCAGCCGCCCGTCCTTCGGATTGACCGCGAACTGGACGTTCGACCCGCCCGTCTCGACCCCGATTTCGCGCAATACCGCGATCGATGCGTTACGCATGATCTGATATTCCTTGTCGGTCAGCGTCAGCGCGGGCGCGACGGTGATCG
>JAPKCG010000361.1 GCA_028823055.1 Sphingomonas bacterium | reverse complement strand
CCGCGCCAGCGATCCCGCCGATGCCCGCGCCGATGATCTTTTCGGTGCGATCGTTGCGCCCGCCGACAAGATCGCCGAGCAGATAGCCGCCGACGACGCCGCCGATACCACCGATCGCTGCCTTCGAAATCCGACGTTCGCCGGTGTACGGATCGGTCGTGCAGGCGGCGGTGGTGACAAGCGCGGCCAGGGCGGCGGCGGTGAGAAATTTGGTTTTCACGTGATACTCCCTCTCTTACTGCGCGCTATAACATGATGATACGCCGGATTGTTCCGCCTGCGATCCGACCTGATACCCATGATTTAGCTGTTGAGTGTTGTGGTCGCGCGCACCATGCGGCAAGGGGGGCGCACGCCGATGGCCGCACTCCCGCCCTTCCCCTGGATCGATGTCCTGATCATCCTCGCGCTGGTCGCCCTCAACGGCGTCTTCGCGATGAGTGAGTTGGCGATCGTTTCCGCGCGTCGCGCACGGCTCGATTCGATGGCGCGTGGCGGGCGCAAGGGGGCGGCGGCGGCAATCGCGCTGGCGGCGGACCCGGGCAAATTCCTTTCGACGGTGCAGATAGGCATCACGCTGATCAGCATTCTGGCAGGCGCGTTTTCGGGCGAGGCTTTGGGCGGGCCGACCGCGCTCAGGCTCGAACGGCTGGGGATGGACGCCGATACCGCGCGCAGCGTCGGGCTGGCGCTGGTGATCGGGGTGACGACATTCGTGTCGCTGATCGTCGGCGAACTCGTTCCCAAGCAATTCGCGTTGCGCAAACCCGAACCGATCGCCGCCTTCGTGGCGTTACCGATGACCTGGCTGGCGGTTGCGACGAAGCCGATCGTGTGGCTGCTCGATTCGACCAGCTCGCTGTTCTTTCGCCTGCTGGGGCTGAAGCGCGAGTCGGAAGAACATGTCACCGCCGAGGAACTTCACCTGATCGTCGCGGAGGCATCGCGGTCGGGGGTGATCGAGGAACATGAACGCTCGATCATCTCAGGCGTCGTGCGACTAGCGGATCGCCCGGTTCGCGAAGTGATGACGCCGCGCACCGAGGTCGACTGGCTCGATATCGCAGGCAGCGACGCCGACATTCGCGACATGCTGCTCGAAACATCGCACACCCGCTTGCCGGTGGCGGAGGGATCGATCGATGCCGTGCTCGGCGTCGTCCAGGCGCGCGACATCGCGCGCGCGCTGTTCCGGGGCGAGGCGATCGATCTGGCGGCGTTGATGCGCAAGGCGCCGGTGGTGATCGACCAGATCGATGCGATGGACGCGCTGATCGCGCTGCGCGAGGCGGATGTGCCGATGGCGCTGATCCATGACGAATATGGCCATTTCGAAGGGATCGTGACGCCTTCGGACTTGCTCGCGGCGATTGCGGGCGAGTTCAAATCGGACACCGACCCTGACGAATCGCCCTCCCTAGTCGAGCGTGACGATGGCTCGCTGCTCGTCGCGGGGACGATGGCGGCGGATACGCTGGCCGAGCGGTTGGGGATC
Organism: Sphingomonas bacterium; assembly: GCA_028823055.1. Classification (GTDB taxonomy): domain Bacteria; phylum Pseudomonadota; class Alphaproteobacteria; order Sphingomonadales; family Sphingomonadaceae; genus Sphingomonas. Next base: position 2,020 of record JAPKCG010000361.1, on the reverse strand, counting down.
GACCTGCCCGAGGATCGCGATTACGCGACCGTCGCCGGGCTGGCGCTTGCTGCATTCCGTCATTTGCCGCGCGAGGGCGAATCGTTCGTCGAACAGGGCTGGCGGTTCGAGGTGGTCGACCTTGACGGCCGCCGGATCGACAAGCTGCTGGTCAGCGAACGGACGGACGACGCCGCTGACAGCTAATGCGCCGGTAACCACGCACACCAATGATTTTATCAAGCCTGTCGGCCTAAGCGATGATCGAACGCGGCTGACCGGACGCGATGGAGAAGCGCTGATGGCCAGGCGATGCGATACAGTGAGAAGGCAAGGTGGGCGTGCGACAACGCATCATGCTCACCGTGCCTCGCGCCACACGTGAATGCGCCCGTCACCCCGATCGCGCCACGCATCCGGCCAAAGGCCACGTCTACCGATCCGGTCGGTTCGCCGCGCCGGTCACGCCGACTCAAAGTTTTTCTGCCCAGCGAGATCGTGATCGACGATGCCGCGGTTCGCGCGCATGTCCTCGACATTTCGACGAGGGGGTCGCTGTTGCACACCGGGACTGAGCCCGAGCCGGGCAGCGATGTCGTTCTGCGCCTGAATCAGGACAAGCTATCGGCGAAGATCGTGTGGGTAGGATCGGGACGGCTGGGGATCCAATTCACGACCGAGCTGACCGATGACCAGATCGCGCGAATTCTGGATGACCCGAGCGAGGGGGATCGCCGCTAAATATTTCCTTCGCGGGTCGAGGGATCATAATTTGCCAAACGTCGCCTCATAACCTGCTTTATCGCCCGACGCGAGCAGTCGGGCCTGATCAATCCAGCGATCGCGCGCCATGCGCCCCGAGAAACTGCCGAGCTGCGCATCGAGTGCAGCCGCATCCGTTTCGTCCATCGTCGCCAGTTGTCGCGCATCGGTGATGCCGAGTTCGCCGAGCCGCGCCGCGACCTTCGGCCCCAGGCCCTTCAGGGTCGTCAAGGGGATCGCATCCGCTGCTGCTGGCGCTGTCTCAGGCGCTGTCTCTTGCTTGTAGCTTTCGGAGGTGGCGCCAATTTCGGGCGGGATACCGATAACGGGCGCATCGTCCAGCGGTGGCGGGGCAGGCGTTAACGGCACCGGTGCGGGTGAGGGCGTGCTGACGGGTTTCTGGCGCGCAGGCGTTGCCGACTGATGCGCGTCGCCGGAAACGAGTTGCGCATTGTTGCGCGCGATTTCCTGGTCTGCCGCCCGGCGGCGGCGCTTGAGGCGCATACCCCATAGGATTGCGACGATCACGAAGAGCGCGAAGATCATAATGATGACCAGATGCATCGTCGTGATCACCGACGTGCCGTCGGGAATCAGGCTGGCCCCCGGTGCCGAGGTCATTTGCGTGTTGTCGTTCATGCGCTCGTCCTTAACGCGCCCGGGGGCCGCTAGCGAGCGTCATTCACGGCGTGCCGTTCCCGCCAGCTCGGTCAGTTTGACGAATTCGCTGCGCCAGTATCCCCGCGGCTGGCCCGCGAGCGCGCGGATGTCGGCGAAGGAATATCGCCCGAGATAGGTGTCGCCGCGCAGTTTCTGACCGAAGGCGGCGACGGCGATGGCGAACGCCGTATCGCCCATCGGTGCACGCGCCGTCCTGAGCGCGGCCGCCGGGATCGCACGAGCGATCTCGCGCGAGGTGTCGCCATCGGGGAGCTTGTAGCGCAGCTTTACATAGGCCGCTTCGGTCCCGCCCGGCGGCGGCGTCGCAGCGCGATTGTCGGGGTAGCGGCGGTCGGGTGCCCAGCCGGGGCTGCCCGTGGGTACAATCTCGTACAGCGCGGTGACCTGATGCCCTGCGCCGATATCGCCCGCATCGACCGTGTCGTTGGTAAAATCCTCCTCGCGCAGGGCGCGGTTCTCATAACCGATCAGGCGATATTGGCTGACATAGCGCGGATTGAATTCGACCTGGACCTTCACGTCCTTCGCGATCGTCACGAGGAGGGCGTGGTCGCCGTCGTCGAGGCTGGGTCGTCCGTTGGCGCAGAAGTCATTCCAC
>JAPKCG010000360.1 GCA_028823055.1 Sphingomonas bacterium | reverse complement strand
GGGTAACTGACAAATATCTTGATCAGAACGCCGCCATTTAGCGCGAACGTTTACACTGGGGTTTGACCGCGTGCGACGGGCCGGGCGGGTTCTCACTCGTTATCGACGGGCGCGACCGCCGTTTCCACAGCTACGCCGCGCGCGGACCGGGGGAGCGCGACGACGGCACGCTGGCCCCGACCGCGGCACTGGGGTCGATCGCCTTCGCACCCGACATCGTCGTGCCCGCGGCGCGCGCGATGCATGATCGCTACGGCAGCGCGATCTATGACCAATACGGCTTTCTCGACAGTTTCAATCCCACGCTCGCGGGGACGCACGCGCCGATGACGAAGGGGCGGATCGTTCCGGGCACTGGCTGGGTCGATGACGACTATCTCGGGATCGATCAGGGGCCGATCGTCGCGATGATCGAGAATTGGCGCAGCGGGCTGGTCTGGCAGACGATGCGGCGCAGCCCGCACATCCGCCGTGGCCTGAGGCGCGCGGGCTTTACCGGGGGGTGGCTCGGATGAACGCTGCGGTGTTGATGCTCGCAGCGATGGGTGCGGCCCCGACGATGCCCAACCCGACGATGGCCAACCCGACGATGCTCGATGGCTTCGAGAGGCTGACGCCCTGGACCGCAGCGGCCTCGGACGGCGTCGCATCGCACATCGCGTCGGCACCCGGTGCCACGGGCAAGGCAATGGCACTCGATTACGACTTCGGCGCCGTCGCGGGCTATGCCTATGCGCAGCGCGCGCTGCCGATCGACTGGCCCGAGAATTTCGAGATTTCGCTGAAGGTCCGCGGGTCCGGGGGCGTCAACGATCTACAGGTGAAGTTCGTCGACGCATCGGGGCGCAACGTCTGGTGGTGGCGACGCGCGAATTTCAGGCCGAGTGCGGATTGGCAGACGATCACGATCCGCGCGCGCGACGTCGAATTTGCCTGGGGGCCGACCGATGACAAGGCGTTGACGACGACCGCCGCGATGGAGCTGGTCGTGGTGCGTGGGCGCGACGGTGGCGCGGGACGGATCGACGTCGACGACCTGACGCTGACACCGCGCCCGCCGCTGACCGCGCCGGGCAAACCCATCGCGAGCGATCCGCGCGCGATGGACCGACGCGCCGATACCGCGTGGCAGGGGCGGGGCGGGCAGGCATTGCAGATCGATCTGGGCGGCCACCGAACGCTGGGCGGGCTGTCGATCGACTGGACACTTGGCAAAGGCGCTCCGGCCTATGCGATCGAGGCGTCCGACGATGCGCGGACGTGGCGTACGCTGTACCGCGCCACCGACGGCGATGGCGGCAACGATCCGATTCCGCTGCCCGATGCCGAGGCGGCGTATCTGCGCATCGGCTTGCCGCGTGGCGCACCGCGCGCATCGCTCGCCGAGGTGACGGTCGAACCCGCGTCATGGGCAAAGGACCTTAACGGCTTCGTCGCCTCGTTGGCGCGCACCGCGCCACGCGGCACATTCCCGCGCGGCTTTTCCGAACAGCCTTATTGGACATTGGTCGGCACCGACGGCGGTGGCCAGAGCGGGCTGATCGGGGAAGATGGCGAGATCGAGGTGGCAAAGGGGGCGTTTTCGATCGCGCCCTTCGTCGTCGCCGATGGTGTGACGTTCGGCTGGGCCGATGTCGCGGCCACGCAATCGCTCCGCGACGGCGACCTGCCGATGCCTGAGGTGACGTGGCGTGCGCCGGACTGGCACCTAGAAACGACGCTGGTCGCGGATCAGACAGCGCCGCGACTGCTGGCACGATGGCGGCTGGTCAACGACGCTGCGCAGACGAAACGACTTCGCCTCGTGCTCACGGTGCGACCGTTTCAGGTCAATCCGCCCGCGCAGTTTCTGAGCCAGCAGGGCGGTGTCGCGAAGATCTCCGCCATCGCATGGCGCGGCGGGCAGCTGGCGGTCACGAGCGCCGCCGCGATTGCCGGCGATGCGCCCGTCACGCGGACGCTCGCGCCGCTCGTGACGCCGACCGCGGTTGCGACACGGGGCTTCGACCAGGGCGCCTTGATGAACCCTGCGACGGCCACGGCCAAGGCCGGGGGCGCGACGCATGTCCGCGATCCCCACGACCTCGCCTCGGCGGCGTTGGCCTATGACGTCGAGCTCCGGCCTGGCGAGGCGATCGATGTGCCGATGGTGGTTCCGTTCGGTGCCGCGATGGCGACCCCCGATCGCGCGGCGTATGACCGGGCGGTCGACGCCACCGCTGCCTATTGGCGCAAAGCGCTCGACCGGGTGTCGCTGAATGTGCCGCCCGCGAAGCAGGCGGTGGCGGACACCGTCAAGACCGCGCTCGCGCATATCCTGATGAGCCGCGATGGTCCTCAGCTGAAACCCGGCACCCGATCCTATGACCGCAGCTGGATTCGCGATGGCGCGATGATGGCGGATACGCTGTTGCGCGTCGGGTTGAATGAACCCGCCCTGCGTTTTGCGGACTGGTATGGCGGCAAGCTGTTCGCAAACGGCAAGGTGCCTTGCTGCGTCGACAGTCGCGGCCCCGATCCGGTGCCCGAAAACGACGCGCAGGGCGAATTCATCCATCTGCTCGTCCAGCTTTACCGCTTTACCGGTAATCGCGACCTGCTGACGCATGACTGGCCGAAGATCGCCGCCGCGCTGCGCTATATGGAGACGCAGCGCCAATCCGAACGCACGCCGGAAAACCGGTTGGGAGATCGTGCGGTCCGCTATGGCCTGATGCCGCCATCGATCAGTCATGAAGGCTATTCCTCGGCCCCGCAATACAGCCTTTGGGACGATTTCTGGGCGCTGACCGGCTATAAGGACGCCGCCTATGCAGCGCGCGTGTTGGGCAAGGCCGATGCCGCGACGATCGCGACGCATCGCGATGAATTCGCCGCCGATATTCACGCAGCCATCGCGGCGTCGACCAAGCGATTCGGGATCGACTTCATCCCCGGCGCGACCAGCCTAGGCGATTTCGACGCCACATCGACGACGATCGCGCTCGATCCTGCGGGGGAGCTGACCGCGCTCGACAGGACGCTGCTGACCAACACCTTCGACCGACAATGGCGGCGCGTGATGGCGCGCGACGGCGACACGAGCTGGGCGGACTATACGCCCTATGAACTGCGCAACGTGTCGGCGTTCGTCCGGCTCGGCTGGCGGACGCGGGCGAACGCGCTGCTCGATTTCTACATGCGCGACCGGCGCCCGGCGGCGTGGAATGGCTGGGCAGAAGTGGTCGGGCGAAACCCGCGCGAAATCCGCTTCATCGGCGATATGCCCCATGCCTGGGTCGCATCCGACTTCGTGCGCGCGGCGCTCGATCTGTTTGCCTATGAACGCGGCGGCGATGATGCGATCGTGCTCGGCGGCGGCCTCGATAGCGGCTGGCTCGCCGATGGCGGCGCGGCGATTAGGGGATTGAGAACGAGCCACGGCACCGTCGATTTCGCGATACGCGCGGAGGGTGATGGCGTGGTCGCGACGATCGGCGGGACGGCGCGGCCACCAGCGGGCTTCGTGCTGGGTTGGCCGCTCGGCGGCAAGCCGGGTACGGCGACGATCGACGGC
>JAPKCG010000027.1 GCA_028823055.1 Sphingomonas bacterium | reverse complement strand
CAGCCACTGCATCGAAAATCTGGCTGGGGGTGCCCGCCAATTGGCCGTCTGCCTTCCTCTGCTTGCCATTTGAGAGCTTCGCACCGCCGACCTTGGGCGCGACAACGACAGGTTTGCCCTTCGCCTTGTCAATCGCGGCGATCAGTGTGTCGAGGGCATCTGCGTCGCTACCATCGGCGATCAGGATACCGACTGCACGACCTTCGAGCGTCTCTTTCATATTCTTGTGGATGGAAAGCGCGTCCGACGGTTTCATTTCGACCGGATCCTTCGCGGCCTTGGCCTTTTCGGGCAAATCGATGCCAAGACCGGCTGCGACCCGCATCGCAAGGTCCTCATCGACGTTGCGCAGGTTGGCGACCATGCGGGGAGGCACCTGGTCGAGTAGCCCGACCTTCGACAATTCGAAAACGAAAGCCGACGCGATATGCGCCTGCTCATGCGCATCCTGCGATCGGTAGAACAGCCGCGCCTGGCTATAATGGTCGGCAAAGGTTTCGGCGCGGATACGTACCTTATCACCCGTCTCATCTGGGCCGGTGGCGGCGTTCGTCGTCGCGAAACCGTGCGCGCTTTCACGCGGGCCGCCTTCTTCGCCATGCGCGGCGAGGCTGTTGGGCTCGTAATTCGCGCGGCCCTTGGGGATTTTGGTCTGCATCATTCCGTCGCGTTGGAAATTGCCGAACGGGCATCGCGGCGCATTGATGGGAATCTGATGAAAATTCGTCGTGCCCAATCGCGACTTTTGCGTGTCGAGATAGCTGAACAGTCGTCCCTGCAGCAGGGGATCATTCGAAAAATCGATCCCCGGCGGGACGTTGGAGGGCAGGAACGCCGCCTGTTCGGTTTCCGCAAAGAAATTATCGACATTGCGGTTCAGCGTCATCGTGCCGATCAGCCGAACGGGGATGTCTTCCTCGGGGATCAGTTTGGTCGCGTCGAGCACGTCATAGGGCTGCGCATCCGCAAATTCTTGATCGAACACCTGGATGCCAAGATCCCATTGCGGGAACGCACCGCCATCGATGGCCTCGAACAGATCGCGACGATGATAGTCGTTGTCGGCCGCCTGGAGCTTGAGCGCCTCGTCCCAGATCGTCGACTGGATACCCAGCCGCGGCTTCCAGTGAAATTTGACGAAACTGGAGACGCCTTCGGCGTTGACGAGGCGAAAGGTATGAATACCGAAGCCCTCCATCATCCGCAGCGATCGCGGCAGTGTCCGGTCGGACATCGCCCACATCAGCATGTGCGTCGATTCCGGCGACAGCGATGCCCAGTCCCAGAATGTGTCGTGGGCGCTTCCAGCCTGAGGATAGCCGCGATCTGCCTCCATCTTCACGGCATGGATGAGATCGGGAAACTTGATCGCATCCTGGATGAAGAACACCGGGATATTGTTGCCAACCAGATCCCAATTGCCCTCGGTTGTATAAAATTTGACCGCGAACCCGCGAACGTCGCGCGGGGTGTCGACCGATCCCGATCCACCGGCGACGGTGGAGAAGCGCGCGAACACCTCGGTCCTCTCACCTTTTTTGAACACGGCGGCTCGGGTCAGGTCGGAAATATCGTCGGTCGCTTCGAATACGCCATGCGCACCCGAACCGCGCGCATGGACGATCCGTTCGGGAATCCGTTCGTGATCGAAGTGGAAGATCTTTTCGCGCAGCACGAAATCCTCAAGCAGCGTCGGGCCGCGCGCACCGCTCTTGAGGCTATTCTGATTGTCGCTGATCGGCACGCCGTGGTTGGTCGTCAGCGTCATATCGTCGCCATCTGCGCGCTGGTGGGGTTCGCCGCCATTGCCGGTCGGCGGGGTGTTGGGCTTGGTCATGGCGATTTCCTGAGATCGAGAAACAGATGTGGTTCGAACAGGCCAACGCTTTCGAGACTGGATCGGCACCGTTGGTTCACCGGTGAATTTTGCTGATCTCGGTTAATGCGTCGGGTGTCCGAACGCCGTCGACAGGATCAGGATGCCGAGGCCAAGGAAGCGGCGATGACATCCGACCAGCGGGCATCAGGCGCCGAACAGATGGAGTGCCACCTCCCGCCGGTGGGGATGGCGGCGATGTTCGAACAGATAGATGCCCTGCCACCGACCCAGCAATGGTCGAGCCTGCGCAACCGGAATCGTCAGGGAAACCCCCGTCAACGCCGTGCGCAAATGCGCTGGCATGTCGTCATCGCCCTCATCGTCGTGGTCGTAAACGCTGCTTTCGGGGGCGATGCGGGCAAAATATGCCTGAATATCGTCTTGTACTTCGCGCGCCGCGTTTTCCTGGATCAGCAGCGACGCAGAAGTGTGGCGGCAAAACAGGGTCAGCAACCCTGTATCTATCGACTGCCGACCAACCCATTCGAGAACGATTTCGGTGAAGTCGATCAGCCCAGGCCCATCGGTCGCGATCGTTACAATCGTATGTTCCTGGCGAAACTGTTTCATCTCAAATCGATCCGCAGTCAGGGGTGAATATGACCCGCCCGGATCAGCGGGGATAGGCCGCATGTAGGAACGAGCCAGCGATTACAAAATGAAAGCCGCGGGCTTTCAACCCAGGCCTGCGCACAAAAGAGCCGAGCCGCCAGAATCCGGTTTAAGATCTAGAGATCTTGCGCTGCCGCCCAGCCGCTTGCCCAGGCCCATTGGAAGTTATAGCCGCCGAGCCAGCCGGTGACATCGATCGCTTCGCCGATCGCGTAGAGGCCGGGAACGCGGCGGGCGGCCATGGTTTGGGAGGAAAGGTCGGCGGTGCTGATGCCGCCGACGGTGACTTCCGCCTTGGCATAGCCCTCGGTGCCGTTGGGGAGAAAGTGCCAGTCGGCCAGGCGGCGTTGCGTTTCGGCCAGCGCCTTGTCGGTGGTCGCGCCGAGTTCGTCGATACCGAGCTTTGCCGCGAGCGCGTCGGCGAGGCGGTCGGGGAGCTCAGCGGAAAGGATGCGGCGGAGCGTCGTGCGCGGCTGCGTGTGTTTGGCGGCGGTCAGCCAGTCGGCGGCGGCATCGGGGAGGAAGTCGATCCCGATCGGATCGCCATGACGCCAATAGCTCGACACCTGGAGGATGGCGGGGCCGGAGAGCCCGCGATGCGTGAAGAGCGCGGCCTCGCGAAAGCGCGCCTTGCCCGCGCGGGCGGCAACGGGGGCGGCAACCCCCGACAGGTCGCGGAACAGTGCATCGTCGCCGCCGAGCGTCAGCGGCACGAGCGCGGGGCGGGGCTCAACGACCCTGAGCCCGAACCGGCGCGCAATGTCATAGGCGAACCCCGTCGCGCCCATTTTGGGGATCGACGGCCCGCCGGTTGCGAGGACCAGACTGGGCGCGGTGACCGTCCGCGCGCCGATCGTGACGCGATAGCCATCGGCTAGCGCGATGTCGGTGACGGGATCGCCGAGCGCGAGGTCGACATGCCCCTTCGCGCATTCGTCGAGCAGCATGGCGACGATCTGTTTCGCTGAGCCGTCGCAAAATAGCTGGCCGAGCGTCTTTTCATGCCAGGCGATGTCGTGGCGATCGACCAGCGCTAGAAAATCGGCGGCGGTATAGCGGCTGAGCGCGGATTTGGCGAAATGCGGATTGACGGAAATATAGCGGTCGGGCGCGGTGTGGATATTGGTGAAATTACACCGACCGCCGCCTGAGATCAGGATTTTCTTGCCTACCGCATCGGCGTGATCGACGAGCAACACGCGGCGACCGCGCTGGCCCGCGACCGCGGCGCACATGAGGCCCGCCGCACCCGCGCCGAGGATGATGGCGTCGTAAGCGGTGTCCGGCATGAGGGGGCGTCTAGAGCGGTCTTGGGATCATGTCACCCGCCGTTGCACGGCGGCGTTTTCTCCTGTGCGGCAGCGTGCTAGCGATCCGCTCATGGCTGGAAAATATTACGATCAATGGCAGGTCGGCGAGCGGATCGAGCATGAGATCCGCCGGACCGTGACCGAAACCGACAATCTGCTGTTCACGACGATGACACATAATCCGCAACCGCTCCATCTCGATGCCGAGGCAGCGAAGGCGTCGGAGTTCGGGCGCATCCTGGTCAATGGCACCTTCACGTTCGCGTTGATGGTCGGGCTGTCGGTGGGGGAGACGACGCTGGGGACGCTGGTCGCGAACCTCGGCTATGACAAGCTGGTCATGCCGCATCCCGTCTTTATCGGCGATACGCTGCGCGCCGCGACCGAGATCGTCGCGCTCAAGGACAGCAAGTCGCGGCCGCAGGCGGGGATCGTGACGTTCCGGCATGTGATGCATAACCAGCGCGACGAGATCGTGTGCGAATGCCTGCGCATGGCGTTGCTGCAGCGGGTGCCGTCATGAAGCTGCGGTCGTTGTTGTTCGTGCCGGGCGATCGCGCCGAACGCTTCGCCAAGGCGGCGGCGAGCGGCGCGGATGCGATCATCCTCGATCTCGAAGATTCGGTCGTCGCGGCGAAGAAGGATGCGGCGCGGGCGGCGATAGGCGACTTTCTCGACACCGCGCCCGACGGCGTCGCACGATGGGTGCGGGTCAATCCGCTCGACAGCGACTTCATCGCCGACGATCTTGCAATAGCGGCGCGTGCGGACGGCGTGATGCTGCCCAAATCGGTGTCGGGCGATTCGGTGCGCGATCTGGCCGCGCGGATCGGGGGGGCATGCCCGCCGATCCTGCCCGTCGCGAGCGAGACGGCGGCGGCGGTGTTCGGGCTGGGTGGTTATGGGGAGGTTTCCGGGCTGCTCGGCGGGCTGACCTGGGGGGCGGAGGATCTGCCCGCCGCGATCGGTGCGGCGAGCGCGCGTGAGGCGGACGGGTCGTACACGCCGCCTTATGAAGTGGTGCGTGCGTTGACGCTGTTCGGAGCCCATGCGGCGGGGGTGGCGGCGATCGAGACGGTCTATCCCGATTTCCGCGATCTGGCAGGGCTGTCGCGCTATGCCGCGCGGGGTGCGCGCGACGGATTTGCCGGGATGATGGCGATCCATCCCGCACAGGTCGCGGCGATCAATGCCGCTTTTACGCCGTCGCAAGAGGATGTCGCGATGGCGCGGCGGATCGTCGCGGCGTTCGAGGCTGATCCGGGGGCGGGAGCGCTTCAGCTCGACGGGCGGATGATCGATGCGCCGCATCTTAAACAGGCGCGGGCGCTGATCGCGCGCGCGGGATAGAAGTCGCGCGGGCGGCTCAGGCGACCCCGAAGGTCCAGCCTTCGGTCGCGGCGACGAGCGGCGTCATGGCGGCGGGGGACCAGAGATCGGCGCGCGCGGCGTTGGTGCGGAGCCAGGCGGCGGTGAGGATCGCGTCGGTGGCGTGGTCGTCATAGCGCGTTATCGGTTTGTGGGCATCGCTGCCGACGGCGGCGAGCGCGACGTCGAGCGCGGCGGCGTCGCGGATCTTGCTGCGACCCTTGCGCATGCCCGCCGCGCGCGCGGCGATGCTGGTGTAGATTTCGACGATCGCCATGCCTGAGCGCGGGAGCGGGTCGAATGGCCAGACGGGGATGCGGCCCCCCAGAGCGTGAAGCAGGCGCATGCCCGCGAAGCTGGCCTTGGCGACCTGTGCCGCGCCGATCGCGTCATAGACGGTCGAGGGCTTCGTCGCGCCGCCCTGTGCTTCGCAGACGCGGTGGAACAGGAAGTCGCGTTTCGCGCCGTCCGCCGCGCCGAGATAGAAATGGCGGCCCCGGCGTGTTTCGAGAAAGCTGGCGGCACCGAGGTCGTCATCATCGCATTCGGTATTAACAAACTTCCATAATGCATTGGCATCGCGCGTTTCTGTTTCTCCCGGTAAATGCGCACCGCGTTCGATGAAGGGGGCAGAGAAGCTGAAATCGAATCCGACGAGGATTGGCTTGTCACGATGATCGAGCAGCCAGTCGAGGATCGCGGTGCGCGACCAAAATCGAGCAGGCGGCATGACAAGTTCGGGGGCCGTGCGGCCCCGGTCGCAGATCGCGAGCGCGATGCCGGGGTGTTTGCTGCCCTTCGCGCCCGACCAGTCGATCGCGGCGAAACGCGTGATATGGTCGATCAACTGTGCTGGTCGCGCAACTGCGCCCACCAGGCAAGGCGTTCGCCGATCCGCTTTTCCATGCCGCGATCGGTCGGGGTATAAAAGGTCTGCGGCGGCAGGTCGTCGGGCCAGTAATTCGCCCCGGAATAACCATCGGCGGCGTCATGATCATAGGCGTAATCCTTGCCATAGCCGATGTCGCGCATCAGCTTGGTCGGCGCGTTGAGGATGTTCGCGGGCGGCATGAGCGAGCCAGTCTCCTTCGCGGTGCGCCACGCGGCTTTCTGCGCCTTGTAGGCGGCGTTCGATTTAGGCGCGGTGGCGAGATAGAGGCACGCCTGTGCGATCGCGAGTTCGCCCTCTGGGCTGCCGAGAAAATCATACGTGTTCTTGGCGGCGATACACTGGACGAGCGCATTCGGATCGGCGAGGCCGATATCCTCGACCGCGGCGCGGGTCAGGCGGCGGAGGAGATAGAGCGGCTCCTCGCCCGCGGTCAGCATCCGCGCGAGATAATAGAGCGCGGCCTGCGGATCGGAGCCGCGGATCGATTTGTGAAGCGCGCTGATGAGGTTGTAATGGCCCTCGCGATCCTTGTCGTACACCGCGACGCGGCGTTGAAGAAACGCGGATAAACCAGCGGGTTCGAGCGGTTCTTTCAGATCGACAGAAAAGATCGTCTCGGCCTGGTTGAGCAGGAAGCGGCCATCGCCATCGGCGCTGGCGATCAGCGCGTCGCGGGCGGCTTGGTCGAGCGGGATCGGGCGGTCCATTTCGGCCTCGGCTCGGTCGATCAACTGTTCGAGCGCGGTGCGATTGAGGCGTTCGAGGATCATCACCTGCGCGCGGCTGAGCAAGGCGGCGTTAAGTTCGAAAGAGGGGTTTTCGGTCGTCGCGCCGACGAGCGTGACGGTGCCATCCTCGACAGAGGGGAGGAAGCCGTCCTGCTGCGCGCGATTGAAGCGATGGATTTCGTCGACGAAGAGCAGGGTGCGCTTGCCGACTCTCGCGTGCTCACGCGCCTCGGCAAAGGCTTTTTTGAGATCGGCGACACCGGAAAACACCGCGCTGATCGCGACGAAGCGCAGGTCGACCGCATCGGCGAGCAGCCGCGCGATCGTCGTCTTGCCGGTGCCGGGCGGGCCCCACAGGATCATCGAGGACAGCCGACCCGCCGCGACCATCCGTCCGATCGCGCCTTCGGGGCCGGTGATGTGATCCTGACCCACGACCTCGTCGAGCGAGCGCGGGCGCAGGCGATCGGCGAGCGGGGCATTTTCGGGATGCGTGTCGGCGGGGGCGGCGGGTTCGAAGCCCGCGAAGAGATCGGCCATGAGCGTGGATGTAGGTGGTCGCGGCGCTTTCGTCATGCCCCATGGTCTAGCCGCCCTCGGTCTGGGTCGAAAATATATCTTGGATCATCTTGACGATAGCTCGCCACGATATATCTTAGCGCTATCTTAAATTGAGAAGGAAAAGCGATGTTTGCCGGAATGCATGGCCGCCATGGCGGCGGACGCGGTTGGTGGGCGGGGATCGACCCGGAGGCGATGCGGCGCGAAATCCATCACGCGGTGCGTGGCGTTCATGGGCGTCATGGCGGCGGCGGTGGCCGGAGTCGCCGGATGTTCGATGGCGACGAGTTGCGGCTGGTGATGCTGAAACTGATCGCGGACGAACCGCGCCACGGTTACGACCTGATCCGCGCGATCGAGGAGATGACGGGGGGTGCCTATGCGCCGAGCCCGGGCGTCATTTATCCCTCGCTGACGATGCTCGGTGAGTTGGGGCTGATCGATGAGGAAGCGAGCGAAGGCGCGAAGAAGCGGTTCGCGGCAACCGACGATGGGCGTGCGCATCTGGGCGAGCGGGCGGACGAGGTTGCGGCGCTGATCGCGCGACTGACCGGGCTGGGCGAGCGAACCAAACGCAGCGACCGGGCACCGTTGCGGCGCGCGATGGGCAATTTGCGGCAGGTGCTGCAGGAGCGGTTGATGCGCGGCGACCTGAGCGACGATCAGGTCAACGACATCGTCGGATCGATCGACGAGCTGGTCCGCAAGGTCGAGCGGCTGTCATGACGCTGTCGATCACGCGCGTGCCGACGCATTCGGCGAGCCGCTATCTCCAGCAACTGGCCAAGCACTGGAGCCACAAGATGGAGACAAGTTTTACCGAAGAGGAAGGCAGCATCGCCTTTCCCAACGGATCATCGCTGACGATGCGCGCGGCGAGCGATACGCTCGACCTGGAGCTTCAGGTGCCGGCGGATCAGGCCAGCGCGCGGATGCGAAAGGTGGTCGAGGAGCATCTCGACCGGTTCGCATTTCGAGAGGCGCCGCTGACGTTCGACTGGCGCGAGGGAGGGACGGGCTAACACTATCCCAGCAATTCCAGATAGGTGTCGAGAACCGCCTGGTTCGCGCTGTCCCAACGGTATTTCTTCGCTTCCTGATGCCCCGCGCTGCCCATCGCATCGCGCAAGGCGGGATCGGCGACGAAGCGGGCGATGCGGTCGGCATAGCCCGCCACGTCGGTCGGTTCGACGAGAAAGCCGGTGATGCCTTCCCTGACCAGATCGACCGCGCCCGTCGCGCGCGCGGCGACGACGGGGACACCTGCTGCCATCGCCTCGGTCGTGACGTTGCCGAAGGTTTCGGTGACCGAGGGGTTGAAGAATACGTCCATCGACGCGACCGCGCGGCCGAGATCGTCACCGGTCTGGAACCCCGCGAAGACCGCATCTGGCGCTTGCTGCGCGAACCAGTCCTGGGCGGGGCCTTTGCCGATGACGAGCGCGCGGTGGCGGACGCCGCGCCGACGGAGCTCCTTCAAGACGTCGGCGAAAACGTCGAGCCCCTTTTCCTTCACCAGCCGCCCGAGAAAACCGACCGCGATCTCGTCGTCGGCGATGCCGAGCATGCGGCGCCAGTCGAGGCTGCGCCGCTCGGGGCGGAAGCGGTCGTGATCGATGCCGCGGCTCCAGATGCCGATCGGCGTGGTGACGCCCCAGTCGCGCAGCAGATCGCCGATGCTGGGGGTGGGTACGACGACGCGGTCGACCCGATTGTAGAAGCGCGTCAGGATTTTCTCGACCAGCGGTTCGATGAAGCCGATGCCGTAATAGCGGAAATAGGTTTCGAACCGGGTGTGGAGCGAGGCGACCGACGCGATGCCCTGTCGCCGCGCCCAGGTCACCGCCGAATGACCCAGAAATTCAGGGGCGGAGACATGGACGATATTGGGCGCGAACGCGTCGAGATCGGCGCGCGTCGCCTTGGGCAGATAGCGCCCCAGCCGATATTCGTCGCGGCCTCCGGGCACGGGGATCGCGGGGACGCTGACGAGATCGCCGGTCGGCGCGAAGGCGGGTTTCGGCAAGGTCGGCGAGTAGACGCGCACCGTGGCGCCCGCATCGAGCAGATGGCCGACGAGCGAATTGAGCGCCTGGTTCGCCCCGTCTCGCGTGTAATTGTAATTACCGCTGAACAGCGCGACACGCAGGTCGGTGGGATTGGGATACGTCACGGGGCGCGGCATAGCCGGGCGATTGCGGCATGACTATGTCGATGAAATCGGTCTGCCGCCAGGTTATCGTCAGGTCGCTCGCCACTGCGCCGATCCCAAATCGAATGTTCCCCAATCGTTCCTATAATGCTACGCCGCGTTTCATGGCGAAACCGCAAAAACGATATGTGTGTCAGGCGTGTGGATCGGTCGCGCACCGCTGGGCGGGGCAGTGCGCGGATTGCGCGGAATGGAACACGCTGGTCGAGGAGGCGGGCGCGACCGTCACGCCGTTTCAGGCCAAGCATAATCTGCAGAGCGGCGGGCGGACGATGCAGCTCGTCTCGCTCGATGCCGAAGTGGCGCTGCCCGAGCGGCTGGCGACGGGGATTGCGGAACTCGACCGCGCGCTGGGGGGCGGGTTCGTCGAGGGCTCGGCGACGCTGATCGGAGGCGATCCGGGGATCGGGAAATCGACCCTGCTGTTGCAGGCGGCGGCGAAGATGGCGCTGGCGGGGCTACCCGTCGCTTATGTGTCGGGCGAGGAAGCGGCGGATCAGGTGCGGTTGCGCGCGCGAAGGCTGGGGCTGGGCAGTGCGCCGGTCCAGCTCGCGGCGGCGACGTCGACCCGCGATATTCTGACCACCTTAGGACAGGGGCGGCCACCCGCCCTGCTCGTGATCGATTCGATCCAGACGATGCATTCCGATTTGATCGAGGGCGCGCCGGGGACGGTGAGCCAGGTCCGCGCGTCTGCGCAGGAACTGATCCGCTTTGCCAAGGAGCGCGGGACCGCCGTCGTGCTGGTCGGGCATGTCACCAAGGATGGATCGATCGCGGGGCCGCGCGTGCTCGAACATATGGTCGACACCGTGCTGAGCTTCGAGGGCGAGCGAAGCCATCAATATCGCATCCTGCGCGCGATCAAGAACCGGTTCGGCGGAACCGACGAAATCGGCGTGTTCGCGATGGTCGCGGAGGGGCTGGCCGAAATATCCAATCCATCGGCATTGTTCCTGACGCAGCGCGAGGAGGGGGTAACGGGAACCGTCGTATTCCCCGCGCTCGAAGGAACGCGGCCCGTGCTGGTCGAAATTCAGGCGCTTGTCGTCCGGCTGGCGAGCGGGGCGACACCGCGTCGCGCGGTCGTCGGGTGGGATTCGGGTCGGCTGGCGATGATCCTTGCGGTGCTGGAGGCGCGGTGCGGGCTGAGTTTCTCCACGTGCGAGGTTTATCTCAACATTGCGGGCGGGTATCGGGTGCAGGACCCGGCGGCGGATCTCGCAGTGGCCGCGGCGCTGATTTCGGCGTTGTCGGAAAAGCCCGTCGCGGCGGATGCGGTGGCGTTCGGTGAGGTCGCGCTGTCGGGCGAGGTGCGCGCGGTGGCGCATGGTGCCTTGCGTTTGAAGGAGGCGGGCAAGCTTGGATTCGAACGTGGACTGGTGCCCGCCGCGATGGCGGGCGACAAAGGTGCATTGCGGCTGTCGGGGTTCAAGACGCTGGGCGGGTTCGTCGATTTCATGCTGGGCCGGTAGCATGGTCGGCACGTGCGGCGATTTGTTCGCAGTGCAGCACTAGCGGTTCGGCGTTCGCGTCCCTATTCCCTGACGCATGGCTCTTACCGCTCTCGACATGATCGTTTTGCTGCTGGTCGGTGGATCGGCGCTGCTGGGGGCGAAGCGCGGCTTCGTATCCGAAGTGCTGTCGCTGTTCGCCTGGGTCGCGATCGTCGCGATGTTGAAATTGTTTCACGTCCCGGTCGCCGCGATCCTGGCCAGATCGATCGGCACGCCGTCGGGGGCAGCGGTCGCCGCGTTCGCGATCATCGCGGGCGGCACGTATCTGGGCGGACGGATCGTCGCCAATGCGATCGGCAAGCGGACGCGGACGAGCATTCTCGGGCCGCTCGATCGCGCGCTGGGTTTCGGTTTCGGCGCGCTCAAGGGGTTGATCCTTGCAAGCCTGGGTTTCCTGTTGCTGACGCTTGTCCTGGACACCGCGCATGGCGGGCCGCAGCAGCGCCCCGAATGGATGGTGACATCACGGACCTATAATCTGCTCAACGCGACGAGCGCGAGCATCGCCGATTTCGTCGACCGGCGGCGCAAGGGGCTGCCCGTATTCGGGCCGCGCGATGCCGCGCCCGGTGGCGACGCCGTCGAGAATAAGGGCTCCGCGTCATGAGCGCGCCGCTCTACAATGCCGAGATTTTGCGGCTGGCAGCGTCGATCCCGCATCACGAGCGGCTCGACCATGCGATGGCGAGCGCGGAGAGACGTTCGCCGATCTGCGGCAGCCGCGTGACGGTCGATGTCGGTGTCGATGCCGAGGGCCGGGTCAGCGAGGTCGGGATGCTGGTTCGAGCCTGCGCATTGGGGCAGGCGTCGTCGTCGCTGCTGGCCGCGAATATCGTTGGCAAGACGGCAGAGCAATTGATTGCAGCGCGCGACGCGCTGACCGCGTGGCTGGCGCGTGAGGGTGAAGCGCCCGATTGGCCGGGGATCGACGTGTTCACGCCCGCGCTGGATTATACGGCACGTCACGCATCGATCCGGCTCGCGTTCGAGGCGGCGGCCGAAGCCGCGCACGCGGCGCAAGGAGTGACCGATCATGCATGAAGCGGCGCAGAACGGATCGTTATTGCGCGAGGGCGTGCTGCTGTTCGGCTTCGGCCTCGCCTTCGTCCTGTTGTTTCGCAGAATGGGGCTGGGCGCGACGCTGGGCTTTCTCGTCGCGGGGGCGGTCGTCGGGCCGCAGATGCTCGGGCTGGTCGGCGATGCGGAGAGCAAGATCGGGGTCGCCGAACTCGGCATCACGTTGCTGCTGTTCATCGTCGGGCTTGAGCTCAATCCCTCGCGTCTGTGGCGGATGCGCAAGGAGATTTTCGGGCTCGGGCTGATGCAGGTCGCGCTGTGCGGATTGGCGCTGACGGCGGTGATTTTCACAACGACGGGGTTCTCGCTTCAGGCGTCGCTTGCGCTCGGCCTGCCGCTTGGCCTGTCCTCGACCGCACAGGTGCTGCCGATGCTGCAATCGTCGGGGCGGATGCGCACGCCGTTCGGTGAGCGCGCGTTTTCGATCCTGTTGTTTCAGGATCTGTCGATCGTACCGCTGATTACGATCGTCGCCGCGATGAGCCGGAACCCGGCGGATGCGAACGGCCCGCCGGGATGGCAGCTGGGGCTCTATACTGTGCTTGCGATCGTCGGACTGATCCTGGCGGGGCGGTTCCTGTTAAGGCCGTTATTCCGGTTGATCGGCAATCTGGGCGAGCGCGAAATGTTCGTCTTTGCCGGCCTGTTCACGGTGATCGCGGCGGCGGCATTGATGGAAGCGCTCGGGCTGTCGACGGCGCTCGGCGCGTTCATCGCGGGCGTGATGCTGGCGGACAGCCCGTATCGACACGAGCTTGAGGCGGATGTCGAACCGTTCCGGTCGATCCTGCTCGGGCTGTTCTTTCTCGCGATCGGGATGACGCTGAATTTGCATGCGATCGCGGATCGTCCGGTCTTCGTGCTGGCGATGGCGATCGCGCTGATCGCGACGAAATCGCTCGTCATCTTCCTGATCGGGCTGGCGTTCAGGATGAACTGGCGCGGGGCATTGGCGCTCGGTCTGTTGCTCAGTCAGGGGGGCGAATTCGGGTTCGTACTCTTTGCGGCGGCGGCATCGGGGTTCCTGATCAGTCCCGAGGCGGCGAGCCTGTTCGGTGCGATCGTGACGCTGTCGATGGCGACGACGCCGTTCCTGATGAGTGCGACGCGGCGGTTCCGCTCGGCACCGATCGATTCGCAAGGCGACCGCGACGGGCCGAAGGCGGATGGTGCCAATGCGCTGATCGTCGGCTATGGCCGGTTCGGGCAGACCGCAGCGCAGATGCTCATCGCGCAGGGTATTCCCGTCACGCTGATCGACACCGATATCGAAATGATCGACGTCGCGGGTGAGTTCGGCGCGAAGGTCTATTATGGCGACGGTACGCGACTTGATCTGTTGCGGCAGGCGGGGGCGGCGGAGGCGGAGCTGATCCTGTTCTGCGTCGATGGCGACCAGATAACTGCGGACATCGTCACGGCGGTGCATGAGGCCTTTCCCCATGCCGCGATTTTCGTGCGCGCCTATGACCGGCGATCGATGATCGCGCTGCGGGAAGCCCCGGTACAGGGCGTCGTTCGCGAGGTGTTTGAATCGGCGATCCAGATGGGGCGTGATGCGCTGGCCTGCCTCGGCATAGACAAGACGAGCATCGAAACGACGGAAGACCGCTATCGTTCGATCGATGGCGAGCGGTTGAAGGCGCAGTTCGAAACGGGAGACATCCGCGCCGCGCGTGAGACGATCATTACCCAGACCGAACGCCCGGCGGGAGAATGCGGATGACCCTGTTGATGATGCTCGCGGCGCTGTCGGGCGCGATGGCGGTGGCGGCAGGCGCATTCGGCGCGCATGGCGCGAACGGCGCGGCGGTCGAGTGGCTGAAGACGGGTGGGCAATATCAGCTCATCCATGCGGTTGCGGCGCTGGTCGCGTTGCGGATGGAGGCGCGGGGGCCAGCCTGGTTGTTCGTGACCGGTGCCGCGATTTTTGCGGGTAGTTTGTATCTGATGGCGATCGGCGCGCCGCGCTGGTTCGGGGCGATCACGCCGATCGGCGGCACGTTGCTGATCGCGGGGTGGCTGTGGCTGGCGTGGATCGCGTTCAGGGGCTGAATGCTAGCGCTTCTTGCGGCAGGCATCCGAACAATAGACGACCGAATCCCAGTCGCGCGCCCATTTCTTTCGCCATGCGAAGGGGCGGTCGCAGGCGGGGCAGGTCTTGGTCGGAAGGTCGCGCTTGGCGATACCGTTGGGCATCAGCGCGCGGCCTCATCGAGAAACGCGGCGACATCGGCAAGGTCGACGGTCTTGTCGAGGAAAGTCTGGCCGATCCCGCGCGCAAGGAGGAAGGGGAGCGTGCCCGCCGCCATTTTCTTGTCGTGGCGCATGTGATCGACGAGGCGCGCGCCGCCGGCGGTGATGCCCGAAGTGGCGAGGCCGTCCGGCAGGCCGACGGTCGCGAAATGGCGGGCGACGCGGGCGGCGTCTTCGTGCGCGCACAGGCCATGTCGCGCGGAATAGGCGAAGGCGAGTGCGCAGCCGGCGGCGACCGCTTCGCCGTGAATCAATCGGCCCGAATAATTCGCTTCCGCTTCGAGCGCATGACCGAAGGTGTGGCCGAGATTAAGGAGCGCACGCAGGCCATTGGTTTCATGCTCGTCCGCGGCGACGATCCGCGCCTTGGCGGCGACCGAATGCGTGATCGCATGAGTGCGCGCGTCGATGTCGCCAGCAAGGAGACCCACGCCCTTGCCCTCGCACCAGGCAAAGAAACCGGCATCGTCGATCAGGCCGTATTTGACGACTTCCGCATAGCCGGCGCGCAGTTCTCGGGGCGAAAGCGTGTCGAGGACGAGCGGGTCGATGAGGACGAGGACGGGCTGGTGAAACGCGCCGATCAGGTTCTTGCCCGCCGCCGTGTTGATCGCGGTCTTGCCACCGACCGAACTGTCGACCTGAGCCAATAATGTCGTCGGAATCTGGATGAAGCGGCAGCCGCGTTTGAGGATTGCCGCAGCGAAACCGACGAGATCGCCGATGACGCCGCCGCCGAGCGCGATGACATGGTCGCCCCGTTCGATGCCGAGATCGAGCAGAAAATCGCTGACCGCGGCAAGGTGCGTCCAGCTCTTCGTCGTTTCGCCGGGGGGGAGGATGAACGCCCGGTGCGCGATGCCCGCAGTGTCGAGCGCGTGTTCAAGCGTGGCGAGATGTGCGCGAACATTCTCATCGCTGACGATCGCGACGCGGCGGTCGCCGACGAGCGGCGCGATATGATCGCCAGCCTGTTCGAGCAGCCCGGCGCCGATATGGATCGGATAGCTTCGCTCGCCGAGGTGGACGTCGACGGTGTTCATGCCTGGATCGCTTTCAATATCGCGGCGACGGTCGCCTCGTGCGGGGCCTGCTGGCTCATAACGTGGATGGGGGCGAGCGCGTAGATCGGATTGCGGACCGCCGCGAGGTCGGCGAGCACGGTGCGTGGATCGCGACCGCGCAACAGCGGACGAGTGTTGCGACGGCGCACGCGCTCGGCCAGCACGGCGACGGGGGCATCGAGCCAGACCGCGGTCGCCTCGGCGAGAATCAGCGCGCGGGTTTCGTCGTCGATGAAGGCGCCGCCGCCGGTGGCGATCACTTTTTGCGTGCCATCGAACAGGCGGGAGATGACGCGGCGTTCGCCGCTGCGGAAATAGGGTTCGCCGAAGCGTTCGAAAATATCCGCGATCGACATCCCCGCCGCTTCCTCGATCGCGTGATCCGCGTCGACGAAGGAGAGGCCGAGATGCGACGCCAATCGGCGTCCGACGGTCGATTTACCGACGCCCATCAGTCCGACGAGCACGATCGGACGCGTGCCGATCGGCGGGGATTGGGGGTTGGCGCTTTGCAACATGGCGGGCGGCGCTATACAGCGCTGGCGCGTCGCGGGCAAAAGCTCGCCGTCGGTTTTGTTACAAGGTTTGCCATGTCCCGTTTCGCCGTGTCGGTCGTCATCGTTCTCGTCATCCTGATCGGAGGACTCGTCTTCCTTGCGGGACGCAACTCCGAACAGCCGCAGACCCAAGTCGAAAAGGCCGTCTCGCTTGCGAATCTCAGCTAGGCTGCGCCTTGGCGCGGCGACGGTGGCGGTCTGTGCGACCGCGCTAGCCGCGCTGGCCCCCGCGATCGGGCAGGATAAGCCCGAATCGATCCTGCCGCCCGGATTTGGTGACCCGGCACCGCCGCGGCCG
>JAPKCG010000026.1 GCA_028823055.1 Sphingomonas bacterium | reverse complement strand
AACCCGGTCACCTTGTCCGCCGCCAACGCCAGCGGTCAGCGCTTTCAGCTGACGATCGCGATCGACGACGGCTACATGTTCACCGTCAACCAGACCGTCGCGAACGGTGGGGCGAATCCCGTCCCCGTCGCGCCGTTCGGTTTCGTCAATCGCGTCGGCGTGTCGAAGGATCCGGGCAGCTGGACGATCCATACCGGGCCGATGTCGGTCTATAATGGCGCGGCGCATTACGGCACCAGCTTCAAGGATGTCGACGAAGCGGCGCAGAACTTCAGCACTACGGGCGGCTGGCTCGGCTTCACCGACAAATACTGGCTGACCGCGCTCGTCCCCGATCAGCAGGCGACCTTCGACGGTCAATTCCGCGCCGGCGCGAATCAGGCTTACCAAGCCGATTACACCTTTCGTCCCAAGCTCGTGCCCCCCGGCCGGACGCTGACGCAGACGAGCCGTTTCTTCGCGGGCGCCAAGGAAGTGAAGCTGCTCCAGCATTACGAAAACGATGCGGGCGTCACGAAGCTCGACAAGGCGATCGACTGGGGCTGGTTCGAAATCGTCGAAAAACCGATTTTCACCTATCTCGACTGGCTGTTCCGCATGGTCGGCAATTTCGGCGTCGCGATCATCCTGCTCACGGTGACGATCCGCGGCCTGATGTTCCCGATCGCGCAGCGGCAATTTGCGAGCATGGCGAAAATGCGCGCGATCCAGCCCAAGATGAAGGCGCTGCAGGAACGGTATAAGGACGACAAGGTCAAGATGCAGCAGGAGGTCATGGGCCTCTACAAGACCGAAAAGGTGAACCCCGTCGCGGGTTGCCTGCCGACCTTGCTCCAGATCCCGATCTTCTATGCGCTCTACAAGGTGCTGATGCTGACGATCGAAATGCGGCATCAGAATTTCGTGCTGTGGATCAAGGATTTGTCCGCGCCCGATCCGCTGACCCCGGTCAATCTGTTCGGCCTGCTGCCGTTCGTGCCCCCGCACTTCATCGCGATCGGGGTCGTACCGATCATCCTGGGCATCAGCATGTATTTCCAGTTCAAGCTGAACCCGACCCCGATGGACGCGACGCAGAAACAGATTTTCGCACTGATGCCGTGGGTGTTGATGTTCGTGATGGCACCGTTCGCGGTCGGCCTGCAGATTTACTGGATCACGTCGAACTGCCTCGCGATCCTGCAGCAGCGCATCCTCTACGCGCGGCATCCTGAATTACAGAAAGCGGCGGTGAAATAGTGTTCGACGACGATAGCATCGAACGCGCGCGAAAGACCTTTGCCGGGCCGGTGACGTTCCTGAAATCAGCACCCGGGCTGGAATTTCTGCCCAATGCCGACGTCCCGGAGGTCGCGTTCGCGGGGCGGTCCAATGTCGGCAAATCGTCGCTGCTTAACGCGCTGACGGGCCGCAATTCGCTCGCGCGGACATCGAACACGCCGGGGCGGACGCAGGAACTCAATTTCTTCGACGTCGGCACGCCCCTCGCCTTCCGCCTCGTCGACATGCCCGGCTATGGCTTTGCCAAGGCGCCCAAGGATATGGTCCGCAAGTGGCGCTACCTCGTCAACGATTTCCTGCGCGGTCGCGACGTCCTGAAACGCGCGCTGGTGCTGATCGATTCGCGCCACGGCATCAAGGATGTCGATCGCGAAATCCTCGAAATGCTCGATCGCGCCGCGGTCAGCTATCGCATCGTCCTGACCAAGGCGGACAAGGTAAAGGCGACCGACCTGGACGCCGTCATGACGTCGACTCAGGAAGAGGCGCGCAAACGCCCCGCCGCGCATCCCGAAATACTCGCGACATCGAGCGAGGGCGGCATGGGCATCCCCGAACTGCGCGCTGCGGTGATCGAGGCGATCGGCTGATCGGCCTGCCGCGACGGTGGCATGACCCGCCGCGTCGCCTATATGCCTTAATCGCGACATTCGAGGGAGAGACGATATGAAGACATGGTCCAGGATAGCCGCGATCGGCGGCGGTATCGTCGCGCTGGGCGGCGCGGCGACGGCATTGATCAAGCTGCGCGAGAAGTCGAGCGAACAGCCCGATTACGCGACCGTCGAAAGCGACGGCGCGATCGAACTGCGCGATTATCCGACGCTGCTCGTCGCCGAAACGCTGACGTCGGGTGAGCGCGACCATGCGCTCAGCGAAGGGTTCAAGCGTCTGGCCGATTACATCTTCGCCAAACAGCGTGGTGACGGCGCGTCGGACGAAAAGATCCAGATGACCGCACCGGTGATGCAGGACCGCGCCAATGGCCGCTGGCGGACGCGCTTCGTCATGCCCGCCGCGATGACCCGGTCGACACTGCCCGCCCCGGCCGCTGGCGTCGGCAGCGATACGCTCCCGCCACGCCGCGTCGCCGCGATCCGGTTTTCCGGGGTAGCGGGCGACAATATGCTGCGCGATCGCGAACGCACCTTGCGCGAATGGCTTGTCGGCAAAGGCTATGAACCCGCCGGCGCCGCCGAATATGCGTTCTACAATTCGCCGATGGTCGCGCCGCCGTTGCGTCGTAACGAGGTGCTGATCCCGATCAAGCGGTGACCTTGCCGGTTGGGCTCGTGCGCCGTACCGAGGCGCCATGAAGCTCATCATCGGCAACAAAGCCTATTCGTCCTGGTCGCTCCGCGGCTGGCTAGCATGCAAGCAATCGGGCCTTCCCTTCGAGGAGGTCGTCGTGCCGCTGTACGACGATCAGTGGGACAAACGCCGCGAAGGCGACGAATTCGCGCCCTCATCGGGCAAGGTGCCGATCCTTTGGGATGGCGAGGCGGTCGTGTGGGACAGCCTCGCCATCGTCGACTATCTCGCCGACAAGGTCGGGCGGGAGCGTTTCTGGCCGCAGGACGATGCCCCGCGCGCGATGGCGCGGTCGATGGCCGCCGAAATGCATTCGAGCTTCCAGGCGCTCCGCCGCAAGCACAGCATGAACATCCGTCAGGTCTTTCCGCAACAGACCCCCGACGCCGACGTCCTCGCCGAACTCACCCGGATCATGGAATTATGGGCGCAGGCGCGTGCACGCTTCGGCGGCGACGGCGATTTCCTGTTCGGCCAGTTCGGCGCGGCGGACATCATGTTCGCCCCCGTCTGCACGCGGATGGTCACCTATCAACTCCCCGTCGCCCGTTTCGCGGTCGGCTATATGGAAGCGGTCTTCGCCCACCCCTTCATGCAAGACTGGATCGCCGCCGCGCAGGAAGAGGAATGGGTGATCGAACAATATGAGCAACCCGTCACGGGGTGACGGCGGGCATCTTAGCCATGCGCGCCCCGTTCCCGCCCCCGTCACAGCGAGCTCAGCGAAGCAATCCAGCATTCCGCGCGATACGATGGCTCGCGTCGCGGGTTCGCTACGACGGAAAATGGTGGGAAGCGGACATTCAGCCGTAACTGGTAAAAGTCACGCCGACCAACGTTCCGACAAGGAGCGATACACCTAGCAGCGCCAAAGCCATAAAGCAGCGGCGATCCCAACCAACGTTCACGACCATTCCTACGATGACTGGCAATCCCATCATCCACGCCAAATCGATCGGAGACCTAAACGCGAGCGCGTCTGTTACTAGCACGCACGCAGTGGTCGCTGTCGCTACGAAGCAGACCTGTAGCAGGTATCGACTTCGTGCCAGCGTTTGCAGATGCGTCATTGAGCAAGCTTACGTCGTAACACGAATGTCCGCAATTGGAAGAAACCCGCCATCCTCTCTCGCGCGCCCTAGCGAAGTCCCGAGGTCTTCTGCTTATTCACGTCAGCAAGCGTATGAAATTGCCGCCTCTACCACGGAAAGCAGCAACACGGCCTCACGCTTCGCCCATGCTGTCCTACATTGCGGCGATACGTCACCGTGCGACGATGCAGCCCCTTCCTGCCTCACACTCCGTCATCCGCGCCGTCGCCCCTCGCCCCTCGCCCCTCGCCGCGACGCCTGCGGAAATAGGCGATTCCGTGTCAATGTCGTCAGTGTCGGCGTGCCGTTGAAATGCGCAGTCGGCTGCGACCCGCACCCCCAATGACTGCCCACCCCAGCGCCTCAAGCTATTCGACATTCGCAGCCGTCGCCCTCAAAACGAACGACGTCACAACCGCGACCATCGGGACCATTCACGCCCCCCGCAGCCCGTCCGCTACGGCAACCGCGTCGTCGGATACGGTGTCCCGTCCTTATGCTCGTAACCATCCGCCACGAACCGCATGTCGATGTCGGGATAATCACCCCGATCATCCGCCCCGCCCGCGCTGATCGCGACGAACACGCAGTCCACGTCCGACCGGTTCTGAAGATGGTGCCCGTCGCGCACGCCCTTTGGAAACGCCGCGACGTCACCCGCGCGCAGCACCTTCTCCCCGCCATCCTCGACCAGCACCGCCTCGCCCGCGATCATCACGACCAGTTCATCCTCCGCTTCGTGCCAATGCCGCTGCGACGACCATGCCCCGGACTTAAGCACGACGTGGCTCGCGCCGATGCTCGTGAGGCCCGATGGCGGGGCCAGGCGACGATACCACCGACCTTCGACGGGGGCATCGAACGGCGCGGGATAGCCGGTGGCGTTCGTCTGCGGGATTGTATCGAGATCGAGCTTGGGCAATGTCGCCTCCCATGACCGATGCCCCCATGCCCGATGTCCTCACCCTCGCCAAGGCGCTGATCCGCGCGGACAGCGTCACCCCCGCGGCGGGTGCAGTGTTTGACGTGCTGGCGGCGGCGCTGGTCCCGATGGGCTTCGCGGTCGACCGGTTCATCGCAGGCGACGCGCCCGATGGCCCGGTAGAGAACATGCTCGCGACGCGGGCGGGAAAAGGCCCGCATCTGGCGTTCGCCGGGCATCTCGACGTCGTCCCGCCCGGCGAGGGGTGGACGACGTCGCCTTGGTCCGGAGAGATTCGCGGCGATCTGCTCTATGGACGCGGCGCGGTCGATATGAAGGGCGCGGTCGCCGCCTTCGTCGCGGCGATCGCGCGCGTCGACCGTTCGGGACCGTTGTCGCTCATTATCACCGGCGATGAGGAAGGCCCCGCGATCCACGGCACCCGCGCGCTGATCGATCGGATGGCAGTGCGCGGCGTCGCGCCCGACTATATCGTGGTCGGCGAACCGACCTCCTCCGCGCGGTTCGGGGATATGATCAAGATCGGGCGGCGCGGGTCGGTCAATATCTGGATCGATGTGGCGGGGCGGCAGGGTCACGTGGCCTATCCCCACCTCGCCGACAATCCGATCCCGCGCCTCATCGCGGCGTTGGCGGAGATCGAGGGCCTCGTGCTCGACACCGGCAATCGCTGGTTTCAGGCATCGAATATCGAGGTCACCGACCTGACCGTCGGCAACCCCGCGCACAATGTCATCCCCGCGCGCGCCGCCGCGCGCCTCAGCATCCGTTTCAACGACGAACAGCGCGGCGCGGCGCTGATCGAACGGATCGCGGGCATCGTCGCGCGCCACGCGCCGGGCGCATCGGTTACCGGCAAGATCTCGGGCGAGGCGTTCCTCACCGAACCCGGCACGCTGTCCGCGCTCGCCATCGCAGCGGTCAAGGCCAACACCGGCATTACCCCGGAACTCTCGACGACAGGCGGCACCTCGGATGCACGGTTCCTGTCGCGCCTCGCCCCGACGATCGAATTCGGGCTGGTCAACGCGACGATGCATCAGGTCGACGAGGCGGTCGCGATTGCCGATCTCGACGCGCTGACCGCGATCTATGCCGACATGATCGCCCGCGTCGCGGCGCTATAGCCTCACGACCGTTCGCGCCGCAGGACGATGTACAGCGCCCCCTGCCCGCCATGACGCGGATGCGCCCCGCGAACCGCGGCGATCGCATCGGCGTGACGCGACGCCCCCAGCCAGTCCGCGACCGCCGCGCGGATCGCGCCACGCGCGTGCGGACGCTCGCTCCCGGGCCGGGGTGGCTTCCCCGTGACGAGCAACAGCACCCGGTCGCCGCGCCGGATCGCCTGATCGAGCCCCTGGCCGAGCAGCATGTGCGCCGACGCCAGCGTATGACCGTGCAGATCGATCGAGCTGTCGGGCATCACCATCCCGCGCAGGATCTTGCGATCCCAGCTGCCATCCAGCGTCGCTGCGCTATGCGGCGCGGGTCGCTTCGCCCCGATCCGCTCGGGCGGACGCGGCGTCGGCACCGTTCCCGGCTGACGCACGGACGCTGCAACGGTCGCTGGAGCGGGCTCCGGGATATGCGCGGCGACGCTGATCGCGCGCAGCGGCTTCACCGTCGCCATGACGCGCGCCCATAATTGGGCTTCGTCAATATCGAGCTGGCGCGCCATTACCTGTCCGGGCAATCGTGCCGCGAGGAAGCAGCATGAAAGCGGTGCCGCGCGCTGCCATGCCGCCCGCGGTTCGCTCCGCCGCCTCGCCCGCGCCCCAATAGGTGTCGAAGCGGTTCGATCCCTTGATCGCGCCGCCAGTGTCCTGCGCGACCCACAATCCGCTCGCGTCGCGACGGTCCATCGACAGGAAGACGGGGGCGCCCAGCGGCACGAACTTCGTATCCGCAGCGACGCTGATCCCGCCGCTGACGACATAGCCCATCGCGCCGACAGGGGGCGTGTCGAGTTCGCGGAAGAATACGAAGCTCTTATTCTCGTCCATGATCGCGCGCCCCTCGGTCGGGTGCGCATGGAGCCAGGCGACGATGCCCTGCATCGATGTCTGACCCGGCCCCAGCAGCCCGCGATCCTTCATCAGCTTGCCGATACCCGTGTAGTCGCGCCCATTCTGCGTCGCATAGCCGACCCGCATGAACGACCCGTCGGGCAACCGCAGCCGACCCGACCCCTGAATCTGCAGAAAGAACACTTCAGCGTCGTCCGCGCCCCAGGCGAGCACCGGCGCCTTGTCCGCGACCGCACCCCGCGTGATCGCCGCGCGGTCGTAATAGGGGACGAAGTTGGTGCCCTCCACATGGCCGCGAATTTTCTTGCCCTTCAGATCGTCGGAAAACCGGCCGAGATCGACATCGACCAGATCGTCGGGACGGCCATAGATCGGCACGTCATAACCCGAACGGCGATTCCGCGAGGCGCGGATTTCGGGCTCATAATAGCCCGTTGCAAACGCCTTGCCATCACCCACCTGGACGGTTTCGAATTGGTCCGCGAAAAACTGGCGAGCCTGACCGCGCGATGCCGACCGCGCGGCGTCACAGGCGGGTTGCCAGTCAGTGCCCGTCGTCAGCCCCGATGCATCTGCCCGGCGGACGAGGCTTGGGCAACTGTACAGAAAAGCCGCGCGCGCCGCTTCTGCCTCCGTTTCGGTAATCGGCAAAGAGGCGATCGATGGTCCGGCAACAAGCCCCGCCGCAAGCGCGGTCACGGCGTCGCCCGACGCCGTCACGGGAGCCGCCAGAATCGGCGTCGCCCCGACAATGCGGCCATCGAATATGCGGCCGCTCGGAATATCGCGATACGACGACGCAGTCCGGGTCGGTGTCGCAGGGCGAGCGTTCGATTGATTCGATGCAGCTTTGATCGGTGCCGGGCCAGCGGAGGGCGGCACGATCCGACCACCACATGCTGACATCGCGAACGCGCTAGTCAGCACCAGAAAGTTTTTGAAGCCCGCCACGCATTTACTCCCGAACAAATCGACGATCGCGCCCGTGCCATAAGCGGCCCGGTCCGTCACCCCATTGCGCGGCTGGGAGCCGAGGCCGGTATGTTATGGACGTACCTCGCCATTATTGTTCCCCGGCACGATTGCGCCTCGGCCCCGTTATTCCTCGTCGGTGTCGGCCAGCCGCCAATTGGGATCGCCGCTCTTGAGCGTCCGGGCAAAGGTCCACATATCATGCGTCTCGTCGGCGTCGGTAAGCGAACCCGCGACGACATTACCCTCAGCATCCCGCGTTACCGCCGCGATATCCGCATCGAACCTTACGGTGATCTGCGCTTCGCGGCCCGACACGGCTGCATCGATGATCGTCGCCTTGTCGATGCGCACCAACCGGTTATCGAGCGTTTCGCCCGATGCGTTGCGTGCCGCGATCGCGTCGGCAAAGGCATGCGCCACGTCGGCCTCGGCGAGATGTTCGAGCTCCTTTTCATCGCCACGCCAGAACGCCTCCAGCGTCATGCGATAGGCCGCCTTGGCTCCTTCCAGGAACTGGCCAACATCGAAACCGGGTTCGCCAGCGATGATGCTGCGCAGACCGGCTTCTGCCTTTTCATCGATATGGCGATTGGCGACCTCCCGTCTTTCGGGAACCAGGTCGATGGTGCGCGGTGCGGCAACGGGCGCATGCCCCTCATCCGCAGTGCGCGGCAGGGGTTGCTGCTCGTGCCCGGTACGCTTGCCGAGAACGCTATAGAGACGGAGCGCCAGAAAACCGGCGACCATCGCGAGAAGAACGACGTAGAACATGAGCCTCCGTTTCGCCGCCAACATAGGGGCATGACACGCTTTATTCAAAC
This sequence comes from Sphingomonas bacterium, assembly GCA_028823055.1. Classification (GTDB taxonomy): domain Bacteria; phylum Pseudomonadota; class Alphaproteobacteria; order Sphingomonadales; family Sphingomonadaceae; genus Sphingomonas. Next base: position 7,887 of record JAPKCG010000026.1, on the reverse strand, counting down.
GGTGCGCGCGTTCACCCTTTTCACATGCGCGGGCATCGTCGACACAAGTCGACGATGCATTGAAACAATCGCACCGCACTGCTACGCGCCTGCGCCATTCGGGATCGAACGCACGACGTATCGCTTCGCTCCCATCCCCTTTCACGCCCCCTTTTCACACAAGGACTGAAATTCATGGCCGACAACGAAGCCCTCGACATCAACTCCATGGGTGATCAGGTCGCCAATGGCGAGGACAACACGCCCGCCGCAGGCCTTATTTCGCAATATGTGAAGGATCTGTCGTTCGAAAATCCGAACGCGCCCGCAATCTATCAGAACCCGACCGCGCCGGCCGTCGATGTCCAGTTCAACATCGGCACCGCTCAGGTCGGCGAGGAAGTGCATGAAGTCGTGCTCAAGATCGACGTCAAGGCGGAGGCCGATGGCCAGACCGCATTCATCGTCGACCTGACCTATGCGGGGCTGTTCGGGCTGCGCAACATTCCCGCAGAACATGTCCAGCCCTTCCTGCTCGGCGAAGCGCCCCGGCTGCTCTTCCCGTTCGCGCGCCGGGTCCTGTCGGATTGCGTTCGCGATGGTGGCTTCGCGCCCTTGTTGCTCGAACCCATCGACTTCGCGCAGCTCTACATGCAGCAGGCCGAGGCACAGACCGCGGGCACCAGCACAGAGGTTGGCCACGCCTGATCCGAGGTCGGGGGGCGCGTTGCGATGAATCTGACCAGGGCGCTGGGATCGGTCGGCGGGCTGACGCTCGCCAGCCGTATTCTGGGGCTGGTCCGCGATTCACTGTTCGCGCGCTTCGTCGGGGCGGGGTTTGCCTCCGACGCCTTTCTGATCGCGTTTCGCCTGCCCAATATGTTTCGTGCGCTGTTCGCCGAGGGGGCGTTCAGCGCCGCGTTCATTCCAATGTTCAACCGCAAGGTCGCGGCAAAGGACGGCGGCGGCCTGCCCGATGGTATCGCATTCGCGACCGATGCGCTGTCGGTACTGCTGCCTGTCCTCATCGCGATGATCGTCGTGATGGAGATCGCCGCCTGGCCCATCACCTGGTTGCTGACCGGCGGATTCAACGGGGTCAGTGACGAGGGGTTCGCCTTTGCGGTCGAATTGTCGCGGATCACGATCCCCTATCTCTTGCTGATCAGCCTGGTTTCGCTCCTCGGCGGCATCCTCAATTCGCTCCATCGGTTCTGGATCGCCGCCGCCGCCCCGATCCTGCTCAATTTAACGCTAATCGTGGCCTTGCTCGGCTTTCACGATCACGAACCGCTGTTCACCGCACGCAATCAGGCGATCGCGGTGACAGTGTCGGGCGCGCTGCAATTGCTGTGGCTGTGGTGGGCGTGTCGCAAGGCGGGGGTGACGCTCAAGCTAAAGCTTCCCCAGCTCAATCCCGACGTCAGGAAGCTCATGTCGCTCATCCTTCCCGCAGCAGCAGGCGCTGGGGCGGTGCAGGTCAATCTGCTGGTGTCTTCGGCGCTGGCCGCGAGTTTTCTCGCCTCGGGGTCTGTAAGCTATATTTATTTCGCGGATCGGCTGAACCAATTGCCGCTGGGGCTGATCGGCATCGGGCTTGGCACCGTCCTTCTCCCGACGATTTCACAACAGCTCGGGCGCGGGAATGACTCAGAGGCGATGGAAACCCAGAATCGCGGGCTCGAACTCGCGTTGTTCCTGACCTTGCCCGCCACCGTCGCGCTCATCGTCTGCGGCGCACCGATCGTCGCTGCACTGTTCCAGCACGGGCAGTTCAGCCCCGCCGACACCATCTATACCGCCCAGGCGCTTGCCGCTTTCTCGCTTGGGCTGCCAAGCTACATCCTCGTCAAGGTGCTGACGCCGGGCTATTATGCGCGATCGGATACGCGCACGCCGGTTCGCTATGCGATGATCTCGATGGCGGTGAACCTCGTGCTCAATCTCGCCTTCATCGTGCCCCTCAAACACATGGGGCCGCCGCTCGCGACCGCGATCGCCTCCACCGTCAACGTCGCGCTGCTTTATCGCACGCTGAAAGCGCGGGATCATTTCATTGCGGATGCCCGGCTGAAGCGGCGTATCTGGCGGCTCGGCCTCGCCGCTCTCGTTATGGGCGTCGCGCTGTATTTCGCAGACGGCCTGTTCCGCCCCTATGTCACCGGACCCAGCCTCGAACGCTGGGGCGCGATGCTCGCTCTGGTGACGCTCGGCGGCATCGTCTACGCCATTGCCAGCATCGTCACCGGCGCATTCCGCCTCGGCGATATCCGCCAACTCGTCCGTCGTCCAACCAAGGCCAAGTAATTCATGCGCGTTCTTTCCGGCATCAAACCCACCGGCAATCTCCACCTCGGCAATTATCTCGGCGCGGTGAAGCAATGGGTCGCGATGCAGGAAGACATCCAGTCATCGGGCGGCGAAACGCTGTATTTCATCGCCGATCTCCATGCGCCGACCGAATGGATCGCGCCAGCGGACCTGCGAGCGCAGACGATCGGCATAACCGCGACGTTGGTCGCCGCCGGAATCGATCCCGACCGGTCGATTCTGTTCAACCAGACCCGCGTGCCCGCGCATAGCGAATTGAGCTGGCTGCTCAATACCGTCGCGCGCGTCGGCTGGCTTAACCGCATGACGCAGTTCAAGGACAAGGCGGGCAAGAATCGCGAAGGGGCCAGCGTCGGGCTCTATGATTACCCCGTGCTGATGGCCGCCGACGTCCTACTGTATAACAGCACGCATGTGCCCGTCGGCGAGGATCAGAAACAGCATCTCGAACTGGCGCGCGACATCGCGACCAAGTTCAACGGTGATTACGAAACCGACCTGTTCACGCTACCCGAACCACTCGTCAGCAAGGCCGCGCCCCGGATCATGAGCCTGCGCGATGCATCGACCAAGATGTCGAAATCGAACCCGTCGGAAGCATCGGTCGTCAAGCTGATCGACAGCGACGACATGATTGCGGAGAAATTCCGCAAGGCGAAAAGCGACGCCGACCTGCTGCCCGCGACGATCGAGGAGCTGGCCGGGCGGCCCGAGGCACAGAATCTCATCACTATTTTCTCGGCGCTCGACGATCGTTCTGCGCAATCGGTGCTCGATGATTATGCGGGCAAGGGGTTCGGCGCGCTGAAGCCAGCGCTCGCCGATCTTGCCGTCGCCAAGCTCGCGCCGATCCGTGACGAAATGGTCCGCCTGCTCGACGACCGTGCCGCGATCGACGCAATCCTGAACAAGGGCGCTGCGAAGGCACGCGACCTCGCCGCTCCGACGCTGCGCGCGGCGCAGGAGGCGATGGGGCTGTTGGTGTAGCCAGAACCGGCGGTGAAGCCGCCGGGATGTCTGAGGAACCTTAGGCCTCCAGTTCGCGCATCAAAACCCGAACCGCGGTGTCGATATCGCGGTCGGTGTCGCGCAGCTCTTCGATCTTGCGCACCGCGTGGATGACGGTCGAATGATCGCGCCCGCCGAACTTGCGGCCAATTTCGGGCAGTGAGCGCGTCGTCAGTCGTTTCGCGAGATACATTGCGATCTGACGCGGTCGCGCCACCACGCGGCTGCGGCGTGCCGAGATGAGATCGAGCGGTTTCAGCTCGAAATGCTGCGACACCAGCTTCTGGATCTCGTCGATCGTCACCCGCCGCTGCGCCCCGCGCAACACATCGCCCAGCGTTGCCACCGCGAAATCGAGATCGATCGTATCGCCCGTCAGATGGGCATAGGCGACGACGCGATTGAGCGCGCCTTCAAGCTCACGGATATTCGCATGGATTCGCGCCGCGAGCAGGTCGAGCACATCCGCCGGCACCGCAGCGTCGATGTCCTGGCATTTCCGGTCGAGGATCGCGCGACGCAGCGGTAACTCGGGTGCCTTGATATCGGCGACCAGCCCGACCGCCATCCGCGACACGATCCGCGCCTCGACGCCCTCCAGCGCCTGCGGGCAGCGATCCGCGCTGATGACGAGCCGTTTGCCCGCGCTCATGATCTCGTTGACGGTGTGGAAGAATTCCTCCTGCGTCGCATCCTTGCCCGCGATGAACTGCAAATCGTCGATCAACAGCAGGTCTGCGCCGCGCAGCCGCTGCTTGAACGAGAACGTGTCCTTCGCCCGCATCGCCGCGACGAAATCGAACATGAACCGCTCGGCGGACATGCAGATCACCCGCGCGCCCGGTTGCTGCGCCAGAAACGCATGGCCGATCGCATGCATCAGATGCGTCTTGCCCTGCCCCGTGCCCGAGTGGAGGAATAGCGGGCTGAAGCGCACCGGACCGGGTTCGGCCAGCGCCTTCGCCGCATTGAACGCCACGCGGTTCGACGCATCGACGACGAACCGATCGAAAGTGAAACGCGAATCGAGCACGGGCAATTCGCCCGCCGCAACCGGAGCGGATGCCTTGGCGACCGGAACCGCGTTCGACGGCGCAACGGGGGCCTGAGCCGCATCGACGGGCTCCGCAGACAGAATGACCGGGGCTGCCCCTGCGACGCGCGTTTCGATCGATACGCTGCGCACGCCCGGCAGCAGAGCGCGAAACTCCATCGTCAGCCGGTCGGCATAATGATTGCGGACCCAATTGGTGACGAAGGCGGAGGGCAGCCCCAGCCGGATCGTATCGGGTTCGTCAGTCTCGATCAGCTCGATCGGCTTCAGCCACTGATCGTACAACCGCGCACCTGCCGATTCACGGAGATTCGCCTGCACGCGAGCCCACGCTTTGCGCGCTGCCTCCCGTGTCGCAAATCCATCCGCAAACGCCACGCAATACTCTCCTGCCGCCGCCCGGAGTGCCCACGCGGATTGTGTGATTTGTTTGAAACGTTCCCCCACGCGACCCGACGAGTCGCCCAGCATTTCGCCCTGTTTTGTGACCGGGCTGGTGAACACCGCCGCGGTGAGGATCGATTATGCCGTCCGCATAGCGTCGATCAAGGTAACAATTTTGCAATATGCGCCTTGACTCGGATTCAGCCCCGCAAATGCGTTAGAAATCTTACAAGCCACTGGTTTTGCATGTTTTTTACGATAGGTCCGCAAATCGGACCTGATCGAATCGTGGACTTGCGTGTGTTTCCTATTTCGTTCCGCATATGCTCCACGCGCAAAAAAAGCTCGCCGGGAAACTTCCCGACGAGCCCTCGCAATCGATCAAAGATCGTTGATCAAAAACCGGCGTCAGGCGATCGCCGATACCGCCTTGGTGAGACGCGAGAATTTGCGGCTCGCGGTGTTCTTGTGAAGAACGCCCTTGGCAACGCCGCGCGCCAATTCAGGCTGAACCTGCTGCAATGCTTCGGTCGCAGCGACCTTGTCACCCGATGCCAGTGCCGCTTCGACCTTTTTGACGAAAGTACGGATGCGGCCGACGCGTGCGCCGTTAATTTCGGCGCGACGTTCGTTGCGACGGATACGCTTCTTTGCCTGCGGCGTGTTCGCCATGAAGACCTCTAATCTCGTGTCAAATGAAAAGGGCCGCGGAATCGCTCCCGGCCCCGGAAAGCGCTGCCCTTAACCACCGGCCTGCGAATCGTCAAGCTATCGCTGGCATCGCGGGCACCAGAATGTCGAACGGCCACTTTCGGTCCGGCGCTTCACCGCGCCGCCGCACCCGCATGGTTCACCCTCCCGCCCGTAGACAAGAAACTGCTTGGAAAAATACCCCAGCTGTCCATCGGGGTGCGCAAAGTCGCGCAGTGTCGATCCCCCGGCCTCGATCGCTGCCAGCAATACATCGTGCACCGCGATCACCAGCCGGTCGAGCCGTGCCCGCGCGATTTGCCCCGCCGCCCGCGACGGCGCGATCCCGGCGACGTGGAGCGCCTCACACACATAGATATTGCCGAGCCCCGCGACGATCCGCTGATCGAGCAGCATCGCCTTAATGGGCGCGGCACGCCCCTCAAGCACCGAATCAAGATACAGCCCGGTGAAGTCCGGTCCCAGCGGCTCAGGCCCCATCGCGGCGAAGGGCGGATAATCGGCCAGCGAATCGCTGCGCCATATGTCCAAAAACCCGAACCGGCGCGGATCGTTGAGCGCAAGCCGCCGACCGCCCTCGGTTTCGATCACGAGATGATCGTGTTTTTCCTCTTCATCGGGATCGACTCGCCAGCGTCCCGACATGCCGAGGTGAAAGATCAGCGTGTCGCCGCGATCGGTATCGATCATTCCATATTTGGCTCTTCGCCCCAGCGTCTTGACGGTGGCGCCCGTCAGCCGCTGACGCAGATCGACGGGAATGACCTTGCGCAAGTCCGCCCGCCGGGGCTCGACCAGCGTCAACCGCTGTCCTGAGAGGACGGGCGTCAGCCCGCGAACGGTGGTTTCGACTTCGGGAAGCTCTGGCACACCGGCACAGCTAGGTTGCGTTTGCCCCTGCCACAAGCGGCGGCTAGAGCCGGGGCATGAACAGCAGTGCATCCGAGACCGTCTCCTTCGGTTACGAAGACGTCGCCCCGTCCGAAAAAACCGACCGCGTCGGCGGCGTCTTTAAAAGCGTCGCCAGTTCCTACGACCTGATGAACGATGCGATGTCGGGCGGCATGCATCGGCTGTGGAAGGACCGGTTCGTCCGCCGTGTCGGGCCGCGCGCGGGTGAGCAGATTCTCGACATGGCCGGCGGCACGGGCGACATCGCCTTTCGCCTCGCGCAATCGGGTGCCGCGATCACCGTCGCCGACATTAATCCGGCGATGCTCGAAGTCGGGATGGAGCGAGCGCAGAAGCGCGGGATCGACGGGCTGGTCTGGACCGAGGCGAATGCCGAAACGCTGACCTTTCCCGATAAGTTCTTCGATGCCTATACGATCGCGTTCGGCATTCGGAACGTCACCGACATCGCCGCCGCGCTGCGTGAGGCGCACCGCGTGCTGCGTCGCGGCGGGCGGTTCTTCTGCCTCGAATTCTCGACGACGTTGTGGCCGGGATTTAGGGAAGTCTATGATGCCTATTCGCACAAGGTCGTGCCGAAGCTCGGCCGGCTGCTCGCGCGCGATGAAGACAGCTATCGCTACCTGATCGAATCGATCCGCCGTTTCCCGGATATGCCGACATTCGAAGCGATGATCCAAGAGGCGGGCTTCGTCCAGACGCGCGTCGAACCGATGCTCGGCGGGCTCGTCGCGATCCATAGCGGCTGGAAGATCTGATCCGCTCGTGACCTCGCCCTTCGTCCACACCTGGCGGCTTCTGAAATGGGGCCGCATCCTCGCTCGTCACGGCGCGCTGCGGGGAATCGAGCGCGATCCAAATACGCCCGCGCAGGTCCGTCGCCTCGCCCGACTCGCCCGGTTTGGCGCGCGCGTGCCCGACAAGCCGCGCTATGCCGATGCGTTTCAGGCGATCGGCCCCGCCGCGATCAAGCTCGGCCAGACGCTCGCGACGCGGCCCGACCTGGTCGGCGACGAGGCAGCGCATGACCTGATGCGGCTGCAGGACAATCTGCCCCCCGTCCCCTTCGCGACGATTTCCGCAGCGATGGAAACGAGCATGGGCCGTCCGATCTCCGCCTTCTTTTCGAGCTTCGAGGAAACGCCCGTCGGCGCCGCCTCGATCGCACAAGTCCATCGGGCGGTCACTCTCGACGGTCGGACGGTCGCGGTGAAGGTGCTGCGCCCCGGCGTCGAAGATGACTTCGCGCGCGCGATCGACACCTATCAATGGGCCGCTGCGCAGCTTGAGGCGATGAGCATCGAGGCACGACGGCTGCGTCCCCGGCTGACGATCGAGACGTTCAAACGCTGGACGGCGCGCGAGCTGAATTTCCAGCGGGAGGCGGCATCCGCCTCCGAACTCGCGGAAACAATGACCGCCGAGCCCAATTTCACCGTTCCCGCGGTCGATTGGGCGCGTTCGACAGCGAAGGTCATGACGATCGAATGGATCGACGGGATCAAGCT
>JAPKCG010000359.1 GCA_028823055.1 Sphingomonas bacterium | reverse complement strand
GCGAACCATTCATCCAAACACGGTCTTCAGGTTCATGAACTCGTGCAGCCCATAGGGACCGAGCTCGCGGCCATGACCCGATCGCTTGATCCCCCCGAACGGCGCTTCGGGTGAGGAGGCGAGCATCGCATTGATTGCGGTCATCCCCGCCGCGACGTCTCGTTCGAACCGTTCACGCTCATCGGCGTCGTTGGTCCATACCGATGACCCGAGCCCGAACGGTACGTCGTTGGCAAGGTCGATCGCCGCATCGATGTCGTGCGCGCGAAACACCATCGCGACGGGGCCGAACAATTCCTCCTTCGCGGCGGGACTTTCGACCGGCACGTCGGTGACGATGCCCGGCGACATATACGCGCCCTTGCCCTCGATCGCTTCGCCCCCGAACAGCAATTTGCCGCCCGCTTTTTGTATGTCGACGAGCTGGTCGAGCACCGTCTGGCGTTGCTCGTCACTCGACATCGGGCCCATGTCGATGCCCTCCGCCATCGGATCGCCGGTTTTCACCGCCTTCATTCCCGCGACGAATTTTTCCATGAAGGCATCATAGACCGCGTCGTGAACGATCATCCGTTTGGCGCAGATGCACGATTGGCCGCTATTCTGAATACGCGCCTTCACCGCGGTTTCCGCCGCTTTTTCGATGTCGGCGGACGGCATGACGATGAACGGATCCGATCCACCGAGTTCGAGCACGACCTTCTTCAGCGCCCGGCCCGCCGCCTCGGCGACCTTCATTCCCGCGCCCTCACTGCCCGTCAGCGTGACCGCAACGACGCGATCGTCGGCGATGATCGCGGCGACCTTGTCCGATTTGATCGCGAGATTCTGGAACACGCCCGCGGGTGCGCCCGCCGCGACCACCATCTCCTCGATCGCCGCGGCGACGCCCTGCGTCAGCGAGGCGTGTTTGAGCAGCCCGACATTGCCCGCCATGATCGTGGGCGCGAGGAAGCGGACGACCTGCCAATAAGGGAAATTCCACGGCATCACCGCGAGCACCGGTCCCATCGGCAACCAGCGCGCGGTCGCCGGGCCGGCGGCGGTATCGAAGGTCCGCGATTCGAGCATCGCGGAGCCATGCTGAGCGTAATGGCGAAAGGCGGTCGAGCATTTGTCCACCTCGGCAAGCGAGGATTCCAGCGTCTTGCCCATCTCCCGCGTCGCGATTTCGGCCAGCCGCCGACGGTTCGCGTCGAACTGTTCCGCGATCTTTTCGAGCAGGTGCGTGCGCGTTGCATAATCGGTGGTTCGCCACGCGGTGAAGGCGGCATGTGCGCGACCGATCCGCTGATCGACCTCCTCTGCGGTAAGTTCTTGAAAACTTTCGCCCGCTTCACCGGTGGCGGGATTGATGCTCGTGATCATGGAAATCTCCTTCCGCCGCTCAACGCGGCAAGGCTGGCGGGTTTCCCCATGCTTGACCCTCAACATGCGCCTAGCCCATAGCACCGACATGGATATGCCGATCGAAGAGCTGTCGTTCGAGGCCGCGCTCAAGGAACTGGAGACGATCGTGGGGAGGCTCGAAACCGGCGAGGCCAGCCTCGACGAATCGATCGCGCTCTACGAACGCGGCGACAAGCTGCGCCAACGCTGCGCCGACCGCCTCGACGCCGCCCAAAGCCGGATCGAGGCGATCCGGACGGATGCGGAGGGCAAGGCCGCCGGAACCCGCCCCTTTGCCGCCGCCTGACGTGGCGCACCCGACGCTTGCCGAGGCGATGGCCGATGTCGCGGCGGAAATCGATCGCCGTTTCGACCGACTGCTTGCGGTGCCCGACGATGCGCGCGCGGCATTGTATGAAGCGATGCGTCATGCCTCGATCGGCGGCGGCAAGCGGATGCGCCCGCTGCTCGTCTTCGCGGTCGCCGATCTATTCGGGGTCGACAAGGAGTGCGCGGGCCGCGCCGCGACCGCGATCGAGGCGATCCACATCTATTCGCTGATCCATGACGATCTGCCCGCGATGGACGATGACGACATGCGTCGCGGCAAACCGACGGTACACAAGGCGTTCGATGAGGCGACTGCGGTGCTCGCGGGCGATTGCCTTCACGCGCTGGCGTTCGAAATTCTCGCCGAACCCGCGACGCATGCCGATCCCACGATCCGCGCCGACCTCATCCTCGACCTCGCGCTCGCTTCCGGCCCCAGCGGCATGGCGGGGGGGCAGATGATGGACCTCGCCGCCGAACATGCGCGCTTCGACCTTGCGGGTGTGACCCGCCTTCAGCAGATGAAGACGGGTGCGCTGATTGCTGCCTCGGTCGAGGCGGGTGCGATCCTGGGCCGCGCCAATGCGGCGGCGCGGACCGCGCTGCGCGGTTATGCTCGCGACATCGGCCTTGCCTTCCAGATCGCGGACGACCTGCTCGATGCGGAAGGGGATGAGGCGCTCGCGGGCAAGAAGCTGCGCAAGGATGGCGAGCAGGGCAAGGAGACGTTCCTCACCTTGCTCGGCACCGAACGCGCGCGCGAACAATGCGCGATGCTCGTCGATCAGGCGATCGAGCATTTGCGCGATTTCGGCGACCGGGCGGATCTGCTGCGTCAGATCGCACATTATGTCTTCGAACGTGACCATTAAGAAAAAGGGGCAGACGATGACCATCAGAACGGGCGTCTATCCCGGCACCTTCGATCCGATCACGCTCGGGCATATGGACATCATCCGGCGCGGTGCGAAGTTGGTCGACAAGCTCGTTATCGGCGTGACGACCAACCCGTCCAAAACGCCGATGTTCACCGTCGACGAACGGCTGGCGACGGTGCGGCGCGAAATCGCGGACATCGATGCGGCGATCGAGATCGTCGCCTTCGATTCGCTGCTGATGGATTTCGCCGAACGACAGGGTGCGAAGGTTATCGTGCGCGGACTGCGCGCGGTCGCCGATTTCGAATATGAATATCAGATGGCGGGGATGAACCAGCAGATCAATCCGCGGGTCGAAACGGTCTTTCTGATGGCCGATGTCGCGCTGCAGCCGATCGCGAGCCGCCTGGTCAAGGAAATCGCGCTGTTCGGCGGTCCGATCGACAAATTTGTGAGCCCCGCCGTCGCCGCGGAGGTTGCCGCGCGCGTCGACAAGATCGGACGAAAAGGGTCCTGATCGCCTGCATCGCACCGTGCGGCGGCACGACGGGATGTTCAGATTGGCGACAGCCGCAATTTGCTTTATGTGGATGCGACCCCGTTCCTTGCTGGTGATTTCATGCGCTTTCTTGCCCGTTTACTCGTCCTGCTTTCCTGCTTCATCGCGGTTCCCGCGATGGCGCAATTCGACGCCTCGAACCGGGCTGCGCCGCCGCTGACGACCGACACGTCGAACCTGTGGCTGCTCGACCTCGACGATGGCGGGCGGGTGACGATCTGGCTGCGTCCCGATCTCGCGCCCAAGATGGTCGAGCGCGTCAAGACGCTGACGCGCCAGCATTTCTATGACGGCCTCGATTTCCATCGCGTCATCGACGGGTTCATGGCGCAGGGCGGCGATCCCAAGGGTGACGGCACGGGCGGCTCGACGCTGCCGATCGTACCCGCCGAGTTCAACTATTACCCCCACGTGCGCGGGGCCGTGTCGGCAGC